>JBBSVG010000513.1:0-3052 GCA_038233775.1 Bacteroidota bacterium
CATAAGACCTTCCGCGAGCCAATGACAACGTTCAAAGCGCATTTCACCGGCAACTTCGCCAACCCAGACATCCTGACTGAGCCGCCGATTCCGATCAAAGGCGACTGTCTCCAGAGCTGGACGCCGCCTTCATCGTCCCCCGATCTCAACCCCGCCGTCCCATGACCGCCGTTTTTCTGCTGCTGTTCGTCTTCGCCCAATTGGGCGCCGTCGATGCGCTGTATTATCACCTGTGGAAGTTTCGGCTCTACGCGGTGCCGACGTCGCGCAGCGAGCATTGGGTCCACACGATCATGTCGCTCGGCTTCATGGTCGTCGTCTGGGGACTTTGGCTGACCCGGCCGCAGGGAGGTTGGTGGTGGGCGATGGCCGTCTGGCAGGTGGCGACGCTGGCCGTGACGTTCGTCGATGTGAAGCTCGAGCCGCACACCCGGTCGGCCTTCGGCGGCCTGACGGGCAACGAGTACCTGATGCACATGTTGATGAACACGCTCCACGGGATCGCCATCGCCGTCTGGGCGGCGGTGACGTGGAGCGACCGGCTCGCGCCGACCGGGCTGCCCGCCGCGAATTGGGGCTATCCGTGGCCCATTGACGTCATCGCTTACGTCTCGCTCGCTGCGGCCGTCGCCATGCCGGTCGCGCATATTTATCTCGGCATGAAGGACAACTGGGGCACCCGCTCGCCCGAGCCGGCCCCCGGTCCCATCGCCGTCGTCCCGACCCCTCGATCAGGCGAATCATGAGGCAGAAGTCCCGCTCCGATCAGTCCGCACCCCCGCCGACCGACGCCGCCCCGGCGCCCCGTCCGCGTGCTGGCCGCCCGCCGCGATCCGGCGGCGCTGCCCGAGGTCGCGCCAAAGCGCCGCCCGAGGTCCGCACCGACGCGCCGATCCCCGAGCCGCAAGCCGACCGTCGGCGCGAGCTAGCGGCGCCGCAACCGAAGCCGCCCGCCGAACCGGCCGAGTCGGTTGCTGGCGTGCTGGAGATCGGGCACCGCGGCGCCGGTTACTTGCGTGACCCGAGTCAGGGGCTGGCGGTGCGGGCGACCGATCCGTTCGTCCCGGCCCAACTCATCCAGCGCCACGCGCTCCGGCCAGGAGCGGTCGTGATCGGCACCGTTGGTCGCGGGCGCAACCCCGGCGAGCGGCAGATCGTCGCCATCGAACGGGTCGAGCGGCTCGATCCGGCGGAAGCCGCGAAGCTGCCCGCCTTTGAGCGGGGGACCGTCATCACGCCGGATCGCTGGTTGCGGCTCGAATCGCCCGGCGCACCGGTCGCCATGCGGATCATCGACCTGTTCTCGCCGATTGGTCGCGGCCAGCGGGCGCTGATCGTTGCCCCGCCGCGCTCCGGCAAAACCGTGCTGCTGAAAGACATCGCGACGGCGTTGGGTCGGAACTACCCGAGCTTGGAGCGGATCGTTCTGCTCGTCGATGAGCGGCCCGAGGAAGTGACCGATTTTCGCCGCTCCGTGACCGGCGTGACGGTGTTCGCCTCGTCGAACGACGAAGGTGCGCCGAACCACGTCCGGCTGGCGATGCTGGCGATGGAAGTGGCGAAACGTCGGGTCGAGGCCGGCGCCGATGTGGTTGTGCTGCTCGATTCGCTCACTCGGTTGGGCCGCGCCTTCAACGCCGCCGGTCCGACTTCGGGCGGTCGCACGATGTCCGGCGGACTCGATACGCGTGCGATGGAGATTCCCAAACGGATCTTCGGCGCGGCGCGGCAGATTGAAGGCGGCGGCTCTCTGACCGTGCTGGCGACGGCGCTGATCGAGACGAACTCGCGGATGGACGAGGTCATCTTCGAGGAGTTCAAGGGCACCGGCAACATGGAACTCGTGCTCGAGCGGAAGCTGGCCGAGGAGCGGATTTTCCCAGCGCTGAACCTGCCCAAAAGCGGGACGCGCAACGAGGAATTGCTCTGGGGCAGCCAAACCTACGAATATCAAGCGGTCCGCCGCGCCTTAACCCGGCTGCCGCCCATCGTCGCCATGCAGCGGCTGCTGGAAGGCTTGTCGCGGACCGCGACGAACGACGAGTTGATCGCCAACGTCAACCGCGTGCTTCCTTCCCGCTGATGCCCACCGCTTGCTTGCCGCGCCCATGAAGACGCTCCATCGGCTGGTGCTGTCGGCGCACATCGGGCCGTTCGTCGGCGCGTTCGTCACGCTGATGTTCATTTTCCTCTTGCAGACGTTGATGAAGTTCATCGACCGAATCGTCGGCAAGGGGCTTGAGACGGGCGTGATCGTCGAGTGGGTGCTGCTGAATCTGGCGTGGGTCGTCGTGCTGGCTGTGCCGATGGCCGTGCTCGTCGCAACCTTAATGGCGTTCGGGACGCTGACCCAATCGCACGAGATCACGGCGATGAAGGCGGCCGGGATCTCGCTGTTCCGGATGATGATTCCGGTGCTCGTCGCCTCGACGGGGTTGGTCGCGCTGATGATCTGGTTCAACAACCGCGTCCTGCCGGAAGCGAACTTTCGCGCCAGCCAACTGCTCTCCGACATCTCGCGCGCCCGGCCGAGCCTTGCCTTCACGCCGGGCATCGTCTCGACCGAGTTGACCGGCTACTCGGTGCTGGTCAAGGCGGCCGATCCGGCCACTGGCGAGCTGATCGGGATGACGATCTTCGATTTCGGTTATCGCGGCGGCGAGCAACGGCTGATTACGGCCCGTCGCGGGACGCTGTCGTTGACCGCCGACAACCGGTTTCTGCTGATGACGCTGGCCGAGGGCGAGATCCACGCCCGCACCCCGCAGGAGCGCGACCGCTACACCTTAACTGCGTTCAACAAGCTGCAGATTCGGCTGGCCGGTGACGAGATGGGGACGTTTCAGCGCTCGGCGCTCGACAACAACCGACGCGGCGACCGCGAACTGTCGGCTGACGTGATGCGCTCGTATGTGGACAGTTTGAAGATGCTCGAGACGAACGAGCGGGTCCGGTTGCGGGACAGCGCCCGAGCCGCCATCGCCCGACTCGTCCCGCCGCCGACCGTCCGCAAGCTGCCCGAAGCGGTCGGCAGCGACACGTCGTTCCTCTC
>JBBSVG010000514.1:0-3049 GCA_038233775.1 Bacteroidota bacterium
GCACCGGCGTCGAGCGCGGCACGTTGCGCGAGATCATCGACTGGCTCGACCGCGCCTACACCGGCACGCTCGGCGTCGAGTTCGAGCATGTGCCCAACGACGAGGCGCGCGACTGGCTGCGCGAGCGACTCGAGGCGCCGGTCGAGCCGATGGCGAAAGCCGACCAACAGTTCGTCTTCTCGAAGCTGTTCGCGGCCGAGAACTTCGAGTCGTTCTTGGCGAAAAAGTTCACCGGCAAGAAGCGGTTCTCGCTCGAAGGCGGCGAGACGCTGATCCCGATGCTGACGACCATCGTCGAGTCGGCTGGCGATTCCGGCGTCAGCGACGCGGTGCTCGGGATGGCCCATCGCGGTCGGTTGAACGTGATGGCGAACCTGATGAACAAGCCGGCCGGGCAGATCTTCGCTGAGTTCGAGGAAGCCGCCGAGCCGGAGTTGGCCGAGTTCGGCGACGTGAAGTACCACTTGGGGTTCTCGAACAACCTCCCGACTCGGGCGGGCGGCTCGGTTCACGTCTCGCTCGCCTTCAACCCAAGCCACCTGGAGCCGGTCTATCCCATCGTCGAAGGCTCGGTCCGGGCTCGCCAAACGATCTTGGGCGACCGCGAGCGGCGCCGGGTGATGCCCATCGTCATCCACGGCGACGCGGCGTTTCCCGGTCAGGGCGTCGTCGCGGAAACGCTGAATCTGGCGTATGTGGACGGGTATCGCACCGGCGGAACGGTGCATCTGCTCGTCAATAACCAGATCGGCTTCACGACGATGCCGTACGAGTCTCGCTCGACCCGGTACGCGACCGATCTGGCAAAGGTCATCGGGATGCCGATCTTCCACGTCAACGGCGACGATCCCGAGACGGCGTGTCGGGTGGCCGCGCTCGGGCTGGAGTATCGGCAGCGGTTCGGCTCGGACGTGATGCTCGATCTGGTCTGTTATCGCCGACTGGGCCACAACGAAACCGACGAACCGATGTTCACCCAGCCCGTCATGTACGGTCGGGTGAAGAACCAGCCGTCGAGCGCAACGCTGTACGAAGGCCAGTTGCTCGAAACGGGCGCGTTCAACCGGGCCGAACTCGACGAGATCAAAGCCGCCGTTCGGGACGTGCTCGATCAAGCCTACGCCGAGGCCCAATCGGCGCCGATGACGATCCACATCGACACGCTGACCGGGCGCTGGGACGGGCTTGGGATGGCCGAGCCGGCGGCGCCGGTCGTGACGAAGCTCAGCCCGGAGCAGCTACAGCTCATCGGCGCCCGACTGGTCGCGCTGCCCGACGGGTTCACGCCGCACCGGGGCATCGCCCGGATCGTGCAGAACCGGCGGCAGATGATTGAGGGCGACGCGCCCATCGACTGGGCCTCGGCCGAGGCGCTCGCGTTCGGGTCGCTGCTCGTCGAGGGAACGCCGATCCGGTTGACGGGTCAGGACTCCGGTCGCGGCACGTTCAGCCACCGGCACGCGGTCATGAGCGACATGAACAGCGAGGCTGAATACACGCCGCTCTGCCATTTGGGCGACACGCAGGCGGCTTTCGAGGTGATCAACTCGACGCTGTCGGAGTTCGCTTGTTTGGGGTTCGAGTTCGGTTACTCGTTGGCCGACCCGACCACGCTCGTCATCTGGGAAGCGCAGTTCGGCGATTTCGTCAACGGCGCTCAAGTGATCATCGACCAGTTCATCTCGTCGAGCGAGGCCAAGTGGCAGCGGTTGAGCGGGCTGGTCATGCTGCTGCCGCACGGCTACGAGGGGCAGGGACCGGAGCACTCGTCGGCTCGACTCGAGCGCTTCCTGCAACTCTGCGCGAAAGACAACATGCGGGTCGCCAACTGCACCACACCGGCGCAGTATTTCCACCTGATCCGTCGGCAGATGCACCGCTCGACGCGCAAGCCGCTCATCATCATGAGTCCGAAGAGCTTGCTGCGTCACCCGATGGTCGTCTCGACGAAGGCTGACCTGACCGAAGGCGCGTTCCAGCCGGTGCTCGACGATCCGGCTGCCCAGTCGGCTGCGGTCGAGCGGGTCGTGCTCTGCTCGGGCAAGGTCTATTACGACATGGCCGAGGCGCGGCAGAAAGAACCGGCGCCCAGCGTCGCGCTGGTCCGCGTCGAGCGTCTCTACCCGTTCCCGGCCAACGAGTTGCGGACCGTGCTCGACCGCTACCCAGCCGCCCGCGAGCTTTGCTGGGTCCAAGAAGAACCGCAGAATCAGGGACCGTGGCAGTTCGTCCAGCCGCTCATCGAAGCGGTGCGACCCGACCTCGGCCGACTGCGCTACATCGGCCGCGCCCCTGGACCGAGCCCGGCGACCGGGTTCGCCAAGACGCACCAGAAGCAGCAGGCCCGATTGGTCGCCGAGGCGCTGAACGTGTCGGCCGCCGAGGTCCAGGCCGACGGACCGCTCGCCACCACCGCCATCGCCGCGACCCAGCCGTCGTCCTGACCGTCCACCGACTTTAAAACTCGATTTTTCGCCATGAGCAGCCCTATCAACGTGCCCGAGATGGGCGAATCGATCACCGAGGGACAGATCGCCTCGATCCTGAAACAGGTCGGCGAGGCCGTCACCGAGGATGAGATTCTGTTCGAGATCGAGACCGACAAGGTGACGATGGAGATCCGCTCGACGGCGACTGGCGTGTTGAGCGCGCTGTCCGTCGCGGTCGGCGACACGGTGCGGATCGGGCAGACGCTGGCCGAGGTCGATCCCGCCGGAGAAGCCGCCGCCGCACCGGCCGCGACCAACGGCCAAGCCGCCACGCCGGAGCCGCCGACGGCCGCCACGCCGGGCAGCGGTTACGGCGGCGCCACCGGTGCGCCCAACGACCCGCGACTCGATCCGGCCCCGCCCGAGCCGAAACCGGCCGCCGCCGATCCGCGACTCGAAACAAGCGGTCCAGCTGTCCGTCGGTTGGCCGAGGAGCACGGCGTCGATACGACCGGCGTGACCGGCACCGGCAAAGGCGGTCGGCTGACGAAAGCCGACGTGCAGCCGCTCGTTGGTCAGCCGACCGCGCCCAAAGCCGCTGCGCCGCCCGCACCGCCGAA
>JBBSVG010000515.1:0-3033 GCA_038233775.1 Bacteroidota bacterium
GGTTCACGTCGCGCTTGAGCCGCAGAATCGTCGGCAAGGTGGTGGCGGTCGGACAGGTGAAAACCTCGTCCTCGGTCGCCTCGATCCCGTCGGTCAGCGAGTCGAGCACCGGGAAATAATGGTCGATCAGGTCGTCGATGATCTTGTGGAAGAGGAAGTCTGGCCCCTTCTGGATGGCGCCCGGATTGGCCTTCAGCCGGGTCTGCACCGTGTCGAGCGAGTCGATGGGCGCGTTGTGGACCGTGATGAGGAAGTTCGGTCCGATGAACGCCGTCAGTTCGGCCGTGAAGAACAGCGCCGGCATCGCCGTCGGATCGGTCTGCCGATCCCGGCGCGACGGCGCGCCGCTCGCTCGTCCACTCGACCGCTGCCGGTCGCTCCGCCGACGACGGGCAGCATCCCGAGCAGCGGCCTTGTTCGCCGCCGCATCGCTTCTGACGCCACCGTTGCCGGCTTCGCTGGCGGCACCGTTCGTGGTGCCGTTGCCGGTGGCGCGACGCTCGGCGAGCAGCGGCGCCACGGCTGTTTCGTCGAACGCGCTCGTGACCGTGGCGGCGCGGCGGGTGTCGGGCCGGATGGCGTGCAGGATGATCTGCAAGTAGCCGCCGTGGTCCTCGAGCTTCGGCGGGTGGCCGTCGGCGAGCGCGTCCTCGATGGCGAGCGGGTGGATGCCGAAGGCGAGTCGGAGCACCTGCTCGACCTCATCGGGCGTCGGCTTGAGCAGGTCCACCCAAATGATCCCCGCCTCCTCGGCCGGACAGGCGGTCGGGGCGGTCGAGTCGCAGATCAGCCGCTCGTTGTGCTTGTCGAACTGAAAAGTCGTGATCATCCGGTCCACTCCACCTCACCTGTGTACACCCGCCGCGCTTCGCCGGAGAGCGTCACCTGCCCGATCCCGGCTGCGCCATCGCCGCCCGCCGACCCAACGGCAAACCCGACCCGTAGCGTTTCCCCGCTCGCCACCCGAAGCGCCTGCTGGGTCCGCTCGGTGCGCCCCGACAGAAACGCGACCACGGCGACGGCGACCGTCCCGGTGCCGCAGGCCAGCGTCTCGCCCTCGACGCCGCGCTCGAAGGTTCTGAGCGCCCAACCGCCGGCCGCTGGGGCGGCGAAGTTGACGTTCGTCCCGCCCGGTCCGAGCGCCGGATGGTGCCGCAGCGCCCGGCCGACTCGGTCCAACTCGATCCCCCGCAACTCGGCTTCATCGGCCAGAAAGACGACGGCGTGGGGCGTTCCGGTATCGAGCGAGGCGACCGACCAGGTGCCGCCCGAGGCGTCAACCGACCGGGCCGGAACGTAGCCGCGAGGCGCGATCATCGACAATCGAATCCCGCCGTCGGCTGTCGGTTCGGCTTCGTAGCGACCGCTCGGGGCGTCGAAGCGGACTTTCGTGCCGTCGCCCAGCCCGAGATCGAGCGCCAACCGGGCGGCACAGCGACCGCCGTTGCCGCACATCCCGGCCACCGAGCCGTCGGCGTTGTGGTAGGTGAAGGCGAAATCGGCGCCCGGCTGGGTCGGCGGATCGAGCACGATCACCCCGTCGGCGCCGACGGCCAAGCGACGAGAGCAGAGCGCTCGGGCCAGCGCCGCCGCGTCGAGCGAGAGACGCCCGTCGTGGTTGTCGATCAGGATAAAATCGTTACCCGCGCCGGAGAACTTGACGAACTGGAGTTTCATAGCGGCATCAGATCGATTCTTGAAAATCGGTGTACAAAGCGAAATCGGTCTCCGTTCGTGGTGAGCCTGTCGAACCATGAGCAGAGCTACCGCAGCCGCCCGTCGACAAGCTCAGGACGAGCGGACGATTTTCCATTTCATTTCACAAAGTGGGTATAAGACTGAAGCGAGGGCGCCGCCTCGCCCGATGAGTCGGGAAGAAGCGGCGCCCTCTTGGAAGTCTGGTCGGCGACGGCTCAGGCAGCGGCGAAGTAGTTCAGCTTCTCCGACAGCTTCGACGAGGTCTGCACGCCGACCATCTGATCGACGACTTCACCGTTCTTGAAGATCATCAAGGTCGGGATCGAGCGGATGCCGTAGCGCATCGCGGTGTCGGTGTTGTCGTCGGTGTTGAGCTTGACGATCTTGATGTTCGGCATTTTGGCGCCCAACTCGTCGAGGATCGGGGCCTGCATCCGGCACGGGCCGCACCACGGCGCCCAGAAATCGACCAGCACCGGCGTCTCGGCACGGAGCACTTCCTGCTGGAACGTATCGTCGGTCACTTCCTGCACGTTAGCCATCGGTCCGCCTCCTGTTTCTGTCTCAAAGGATCACCATCGGGTGGCAGCGACCGGCCCCGGCGCATCGGCGCCATCCGGTCGTCGGGTGTCAACAGAGCACCCGGCCGTCGGATTCCGCCCCACGCAAGGGACGTTCCGATTGTCGCCTGTCAGATCGGCGGCAACTGCGCCGGGACGCGCTTGCCGAGCGACACCTCGCCCACGCCGACCGCCGCGCCCGGCCGCTCCGGCAGCGCCTGAACCCGAGCGATGGCCTCGGCGATCAACTCGGCCGTCGGCGCCGCGACGAACCGGCCGTCGATCTGATATTGACGCGGCTTGTTCGTGTACACGGCGACGGTCCGCCCTTCGATATCGAGATCGTTGACCCGCACGGTCGGCGAGCCGATCATCCGCTCAGCGTTCGCCCCGCGCTTGTCGAACACGAGCACTTCCGTCAACTCGACCTGATGGCCGTCGAGTCCGGCCTGCCGCATCGCCGCGCCGACCGCCATCCGCGTCTCGTCGAGATTGGCGTCGCCCGAGGCGTAGAGAACGGTAATCTGTTGGATTTTCATCGTTGGGGAAGTTGAAAAGAAGCTGTCGGCTATCGGCTATCAGCCTTCAGCTATCAGCCTTCGGTTATCGGCAGTGGCAAACACTAAATATGTTATGGTACCTGATTAGTAATATTAGTTTTGTATGAGGCAGCCAACAATTCAACGTAGCTATCGTTGCCACTGACCATATAATGCTTTAAATTCAAAGTGTTTTGTGGATCATATTTTTTATTTGATGCAGAAAGCCAGGCAGA
>JBBSVG010000516.1:0-3031 GCA_038233775.1 Bacteroidota bacterium
CATTCCGCATTCGTCCGAAGATGCTGCTACTTGTCGTCGCGGTGCTGATTGGCTGCGGCGGGTCGGTGGCGGAGGATGCGGCCGAGCCGACGCCCATCGTCACGGTGCGGACCGCGCCCGTCCGCTCGATGTCGGTCGAGGACTCGGCCGTCGTCTCGGGGCAGACGGTCGCCGGGCGGAGCGAGACGCTCGTTTCGCCGTCGGCGGGACAGGTCGAGGGGCAGCGCTGGGCGCCGGGCGATGCGGTCCAGTCCGGCGCGGTGCTGTTGCGGATTTTGACGCGGGAATCGGCTGCGACGCTGGCCGGTGCCCGAACGCTGCGGGCCGAAGCGAGCACGCCGGAGGCTCGGGCGGCGGCGGAATCGGCCGTCCGGCTGGCCCAAGCGAACCTTGCGACGATGACCGTGCGCGCCCCGTTCAGCGGGTTCGTCCAGAGTGTCGCGGTCGGACCCGGCAGCGCGGTCTCGGAGGGCGGCGAGCTGCTGACGGTCGTCGGTGACGTGCGGTTCGAGGCGGTGCTGCCCGTCGCCATTGCGGCTCGCATCCGGCCGGGTCAACGGGTGAAACTCAACCTCACCGGTGACGAGCGCGAGCGGAGCGGGACGATCCAGATGCTGCTGCCGGAGGCCGATCCGACCACCGGCGCGACTCGGGCGCGGCTGACCGTTAGCGGCCCGACGCCGCCGGTTGGGGCGCTCGGGACGGCGACGCTGGTCCTGCCGCGAGCCAAAGACGCCCCGAAGGTCTCGGTTGCGGTCCCGACCGAGGCGATTCTGGTCGATGACGAAACCGGCGAGCGGAGCATCGTGCTGGTCGGCGCCGATTCGCTGGCGCACCTGACGACCGTCCAGATCGGGCCATCGTCAGGCGGCTACACGGCCGTCGTCTCGCCGCAGTTGGTGCCGGGAACGGCGGTCGTGATCGAGGGCGCCTACGCGCTGCCCGACTCGGTTCGCGTCCGGCTCGCGCCCGGCTCGGGCGGCACGCTGACGGGGGAGACGCCATGAAATCGGCAGATCGTCCCCAGATCGAGCCCACGGTTCAGCCGACCAACGGCCGTGCGGTCGTGGCCGACGGCAGCGGCGGCGGGCTGATCGGCTGGGTCCAGCGGCAGTCGGCGGCGGTGCTGTTCACGTTGCTGATGCTGACGCTGGCCGGGATTCCGGCGGCGCTGCGGTTGCCGGTCGGGCTGTTCCCGGATGTGGACGTGCCGCGACTGGTCGTGCTCGGCGACAGCGGCGAGCAACCGGCCGAGCAAGTGCTGACCGCGCTGACCCGTCCGCTGGAGGAAGCCGCGCACACGCTGCCCGGCGTCGAGACGGTCCGCTCGGTCACCGGGCGCGGCTCGACGGAGCTGTCCGTCCGGCTTCGGGCGGGCACCGATATCGTCCAAGCGCAGCAACAACTGCAAGCCAAACTCGCCGCGCTGAACCTGCCCGCCGGGGCGACGGCGACGGTCGAGCGGATGAACGCGACCGTGTTTCCGGTCGAAGGATTGAGCCTCGTTAGTTCGCGGCACGGGCTGGCCGATCTGCGCTTGATCGCCGAAAAAGTGCTGCGGCCGGCGCTGCTGCGGGTGCCGGACGTGGCCCAAGTCATCGTCGTCGGCGGGCGGAGCCGCGAGATGGTCGTCACGCTCGATCCGGCCAAAATTGCCGCCTATCATCTGGCCGCCGCCCAAGTCGCCGACGCGCTGGCCCGAACGAACCTGCTCGCCGCGCCGGGCCGGTTCCGGGCGAACCACCGGATGTACCTGACACTGGTCGATGGCCGGTTCCGCTCGCCCGACGAGATCGGCCGGACGGTGATCGCGACCGGTTCGGCTGGCACCGGCGCCGTGACGGTGGCCGACGTGGCGACGGTCGCGCCGGGCGTGGAAGAGCCGAGCGTCATCGTGACCGCCGACGGGCAGGAAGCGGTCCTGATCAACCTCATCCGGCAACCGAGCGGCAGCACGGTCACGATCCGCAAGGGCGTCGCCGACGCGCTGGCCCGGCTCGGTCCAACGGTGCCCGGCGACATCACGATCCGCCCGTTCTACGATCAAGGCGAGTTCATTCTCGATTCCTTGACGAGCGCCCGCGACGCGATCCTGATCGGCGTCGGCTTGGCGATGTTGGTGCTGGTGCTGTTTCTCCGCTCGATCCGGGTCACGCTCGTCGCCGCCTTAGCGGTGCCCGTCACGTTCGCCATCACGCTGTTGCTGCTGAAACTCGCCGGCCAATCGCTCAACATTATGACGCTCGGCGGACTCGCCGCCGCCGTCGGGTTGGTCATTGACGACACCATCGTCGTGATCGAGCACGCGTTTGCCCGACTCAACGCCAAGGGCGCAGCGGCCGACAGCACGGCGGTCGGCGGCAGCCTGAGCGGCCTGTTGCCCGCGATCCTCGGCTCGACGGCGGCGACGCTCGTCATTCACCTGCCGTTCGCCTTTCTCAGCGGCCTGACCGGGTCGTTCCTCGCCGCGCTCTCGCTGACGATGGTCTTCGCCCTGACGACCTCGTTTATCGTCTCGATCACGCTCGTCCCGCTGCTCGTCGGCTGGCTCGTTCGGCCCGAGGATGCGGCCCGTGAGGCGCGGCGCGAGCACCGGGCCGCCGGGAGTCGGACGCGCCGGGCGTACTTGGCGACGCTCGGCGCCGGGCTGCGGCACGCGTGGCTGGTCGTTCCGGTCGGCGTGCTGCTGCTGGTGGCAACGGGGTGGGTTGGCCGGACGCTCCAGACCGGGTTCATGCCCGAAATGGACGAAGGCTCGTTCGTCCTCGATTACGCCTCGCCGCCCGGCACCTCGCTCGACGAGACGAACCGGATGCTGCTCGACCTCGAACGGGCGATGATGCAGGTGCCCGAGGTCGAGACGTACTCGCGCCGGACCGGGACGCAGATGGGCTTTTTTCTGACCGAACCGAACCAGGGCGATGTGCTCGTGCGGCTCAAACGCGACCGCAGCCGCACCATCGACGAGGTCATCTCAGATGTTCGGCGGATGGCGGCCGAGCGGCAACCGGCGTTGCAGGTCGAGTTCGGC
>JBBSVG010000517.1:0-3028 GCA_038233775.1 Bacteroidota bacterium
CGTTTTCAGGCTGAAAACGCCTGTTCCGGGTTGAACTGCGTAACTCCTATAGAGAGATCGGGTGTCGGTTCGCCCTAAGATACGACCGGTTGGGCGCCGGTCCGGCCTTGCCGCCGCCGGAACTGTCGCCGGAAGTCCAGTCGTTATCCCGAACGCAGGGGCAAGCCGTTCCATCCGACCATGAGGGAGACCCGATGACCGAGCAAGAGAAGCACGCCAAGGCCACGCCGCACCCGGCCACGGCCGACGACCTGAAGAAGCTGGCCGAACTGACCCAAGACATCCGCATCGTCATGCTGACCACCGCCGAGCCGGACGGCACGCTCCGCTCGCGACCGATGGCGCAGCAGCAGGCCGACACGTTCGACGGGACGATCTACTTCTTCACCCAGCGCTCGTCGGCCAAGCTCGACGAGATCGCGCAGGATCGCCACGTCAACCTCTCCTACGCCGACCCGAGCGACGATACCTACGTCTCGATCTCCGGCACCGCACGCGAGCTGCGCGACGAGGCGAAGATGAAGGAGCTGTGGAGTCCGGCCCTGAAGGCGTGGTTCCCCGACGGACTCGAAGACCCGGAGCTAACGCTGTTGAAGGTGACGGCGACGCAAGCCGAGTTCTGGGACACGAACGACAGCACGGTCGTCAAGGCCATCGGCTTCGTCAAAGCGGTCGTGACGGGGACCGAGTACGAGCCGGGCGAGAACGTCAAAGTCTCGCTCTGACCTCCGCTGCCGCAGGTTTCGGGGCGACGATCCTTCCCGGTTCGTCGCCCTTTTTTGTCTCTCACGCTGAACCTTTTCCGTCTGTCACCCTGAGCAACGCGAAGGGTCTCATGCTGCGGCCGACTGTCGGGCAGCGTCGGCGTGAGATCCTTCGTTACACTCAGGATGACAGCGGATTGAGAACGCAGATCTGTTGTCTGTCACCCTGAACGAAGTGAAGGGTCTGACCTCAGATCCTTCGTTGCACAACCTGCGGCGGCTTTGCCGTCAGGATGACAGCGTTTGGAGACGGCCGAATGGTTCAGAGAAACGATCAGACCTTCGGCACGGACGGGTCGATCCGGTCGCTCCACGCGTGGATGCCGCCTTGCAGGTTCTTTACATTCGTGTAGCCCTGCGAGCGGAGGAAATTCAGCACGCGCATCGACCGAGAACCGCTGCGGCAGTGCAGGACGATTTCGTCGTCCTTGCCCAACTCGTCCAGCCGCTGCGGGACGCTGTTCATCGCAATGTGCTCCGAACCGGGGATCTGCGACATCGCCACTTCGTTCGGCTCGCGGACGTCGATCAGGCGAAATGTCTCCCCCGCGTCGAGTTTGGCTTTCAGGTCTTCGACCGTGATCTCGTCGGGATGCATCGTCGGGTCGCTCATGGGAACAGTTGGGTCAGGTGAAGGGAGATTGCCGCAGACCGGACAGGCCGGGTCGCGGGCGAGGCGCATCGTCCGAAAGCTCAACTCCAGCCCGTCGATCAGCAGCACGCGACCCACGAGCGGCCGACCGATTCCGACGATCCACTTGATCGCCTCGGTCGCCTGAATCTGGCCGACAAGGCCGGGCAGCGTCGCCAGCACGCCGACCTCGACGCAGCCGGGCGCCGATTCGGGCGGCGGCATCGTCGGGACGAGGCAGCGGTAGCACGGTCCGCCCGGCGCGGCGAAGACCGAGACTTGTCCCTCGAACCGCTGCACTGCGCCGCTGACGACGGCCTTTCCTGACTGAACCGCAGCGGCGTTGACGGCGAACCGGGTCGCAAAGTTGTCCGATCCATCGACGACGAGATCGTAGCGCGACACGATCCCGGCCGCGTGCTCGGCGGTCAACCGAACGGCGTGCGGCTCGATCCGCGTGTCCGGGTTGATCGACTGGAGCCGCTCGGTCGCCGCGTCGAGCTTCGGTCGGCCGACATCGGCAGGCGTGTAGAGCAACTGCCGTTGCAGGTTCGACGCCTCGATCCGGTCGTGCTCGACCAGCCCGAGCGTCCCGACGCCAGCCGCCGCGAGCGCCTGCGCCACCGGCGAACCGAGTCCACCCAATCCGACGACGAGCACGCGGGCCGCCTTCAACCGCCGCTGGCCGGATTCGCCGATCTCGGTTAGCGTCAGGTGTCGAGCGGCGCGAACGGCCTCGGTTGGCGTCAGGTCGGGCAGATTAGCCATCGGTCCGGCCAATCCGCAGGACGATTCCCATCAGCGACTCGACCTCGATCCGGTCGCCGACCGCCGCGCCTTGATAAAACGCTTCCGAGGCCAACCGCGCCGCCTGCGGTCGGGTCGGCTCGTCGTCGGTCGTGTACTCGACCTGATCGAACCGATTGCCGTGGATCTCGACCGGCGTCAGCTTCGTGATCGTCGCCTGAACGGTGCTTTGAAACGGGTTCATTGCGGCCTTGACTCTACGGAAAACGGCAGCGGTGGCTCCGTTCATGGATTCGACAGGCTCACCACGAACGGAGAACGACGTTACAGACAGTTCATCATCAAACCTCGACCGAGCGTGGGGCGATTTGGTCGAGCACTTCGTCGGCGAAGGCGACGGCTTCCATGACGGCGGGCAGGCCGATCATCGGCAGGGTCAGCGTGAGCGCGTCGAGGATTTCGTCGCGGGTGGCGCCCTGTCGGACGGCTTCGATCAGGTGCAGCTTCAGCGTCGGTCGGGCGCCCTGGGCGGCGTTGAGCGCGACCTGAATCAGTTGCCGCGTCCGGCCGTCGAGATGGGTGCCGAGTTGCTGCAAGAAATTGCCCAGCGCCTCGACCAACTCGGGTCGGGACTGTCGCAGGATGTCGAGGCCGCTTTTCATGGGCGCGTGCGGGGTCAGTGGATGAAGCCGCCAGCCGAAGCGGCGACGGAAAAAAGCACCGGCGATCACCGGTCGAGTGCGGCGGCCATCGCGTCGCGGGCGGCGGCGAGCGTGTCGTCGATCTGCCCATCGGTCAGCGCATTCGAGACGAACGCTGCCTCGAACTGCGACGGCGCGAGGTACACGCCGCGCCGGAGCATCTGGTGAAAATAACGCCCGTAAAG
>JBBSVG010000518.1:0-3024 GCA_038233775.1 Bacteroidota bacterium
ACGAGCCGGTCGCCTCGCGCTCGGCGACGACCAACGGCGCCAGTTCGGGGCCGATGCCGGGAACGAGCGCCAGTTCGGCAGCCGTCGCCCGGTTCAGGTCGAGCGGGTGACGCAGCCACGAAGCGAGCGTCTCGAGCCCTTCGGTCGCGTCATCGCCTTCGCGCTCGCCGAGCGATTCGAGCCGATTCTCGACCCCGTCGGCGGTCGGGTCGGGCGCTGGGGTGGCCGTCTCGTCACCGTCCACATCGGTCCGCGTCTGCGCTTGCGTGGCCGACGGCGCGGTCAGCAGCAGCGCCGTCAGCAGCAGGGCGAGGGTCGAAAAGCGGTTCAAGGTGCGGCCTCGGGCGGTGGCGCGGGGATCAGCCCGCCCATCGGCGGCCCATCGAGCACGTCGCGGATGCGAAACGCAAGCTGTTCGGGACTGTACGGTTTCTGCAATTGCGGCCATTTCGCACCGCCGCTCTCGGCCCGGTCGGGTGGATCGGTGTAACCGGTGCAGAGCAGCACCCGCGCTCCCGGTCGGATCGGTCGGACGGCCTCGACCAGCTTCCGGCCGCCCAAATGGGGCATGATGAGATCGGTGAAGATCAGATCGAGCGGACCGTCGGCTTGCTCGACCCACTCGAGCGCCTCGCGACCATCGGCGGCCTCGACGACCGTGTAACCGAGCGCCCGCAGCGTCAGCACGGCGAAGCCCCGGACGGCCGCCTCGTCCTCGACGAGCAGGACCGTCTCGCCGCGACCCTGCGGCAGCGGGATCGGCGTCGCAGCAAGGACCGAATCGCCCACACCCTCGGGTCGAGCCGGATCGCCGAGCGCTATCGGGCGCGCCTGTCGGGGCCAGTAGATGCGGAACGTCGTCCCGACGCCGGGCTCGCTATCGACGAAGATCGACCCGCCGTTCTGCTTGACGATCCCATAGACCGTCGCGAGGCCGAGACCGGTTCCCTGGCCGACCGGTTTGGTGGTGAAGAACGGTTCGAAGATCTTGCTGATCACGTCCTCACTCATCCCCGAGCCGGTATCGGCGACCTCGATCTGCACGTGCGGGCCGACCGTCGAGCCGTGCAGCCGCGACACCGTTTCGGCGTCCAAATCAACCAGTTCGGTCGTGATGCTGATGTGGCGCTCGCGGGTGCCGCTCTCGTCGAGCGCGTCGCGGGCGTTGACGACGAGGTTGACGAACACCTGCTCGAGCTGGGTCGGATCGGCCAGCACCAGCGCCGGTCCGCCCGGCTCGACCCGCAACTCGGTGTTCTCGCCGATGAGCCGCGAGAGGAGCTGTTGCAGATCCAGCAGCAGATCGTTCAGTTCGAGTCGGCGCGGCTCGATCCGCTGCTTGCGCGAGAAGGCGAGCAGTTGCCGGGTCAGGTTCGCGGCGCGGGCGCCCTCGCGTTTGATCTCGGACAGGTGGCGCCAGAGCGGCGTCTCGTGCGGCAGGGTCAGCAGCGCAAGGCCAGCGTAGCCGTTGATGACCGTCAGGATATTGTTGAAATCGTGGGCGATGCCGCCAGCCAACTGACCGATGGCCTCGAGCTTCTGCGACTGGAGCAGTTGCTCCTCGAGCTTCTGCTCCTGCGTGATGTCTCGCGTGACGCTGGCGAAGTTGATGATCCGGCCGGAGCGGTCGCGGATTGGGAACACGGTCGCCCGCTCGGGGTACAGAAGGCCGTCGGACCGGCGACCGATGATGATGCCTTGCCACGTCCCGCCGGAGCGAACCGAGCGGCTCAGCGCCCGGTCCATGTCGCGCGGCGCCCCGCCGCCGGCCTCGGAGCGAACGATGCGAAAATCGCGGCCCAGCAGGTCGCGGGCGCGGTAGCCGCTCGCCCGCTCGAAGGCTGGGTTGACGTACACGATCTGCTCGTCGAGATCGGTGATCAGAATCGATTCGCTCGACTGCTCGATCACGGCCGCCATCCGCGAAAGCTGGATCTCGGTCGCCCGCCGCTCGCGGTTGTCCTCGGCGGTGCCGACCAGCCCGACCACCTGATCGCCCCGGCGCAGCGGCGCGAAGTTGCTCCGCACCGGGACCGTCTGGCCGTCGCCCCGGAGAAACTCGGCGCCGCGAAGCGAGACCGGCGCCCCGGTCGCCAGCGCCACCCGACGCCGAGCCTCGACCTCGATCCGGCAGTCTGGGGCGAACATCTCCTCCACCGGCAGCCCGATCAGCGCCTCGGCCGGTCGCCCGGTCATCGAGCAAGTGCAGCGGTTGACCAGCGTCACGCGCCCGTCCAGATCGACGGCGAACAGGGCGTGCGTCGCTCCGTCGAGCACTTGGGCGCTGATCTCGGCCGCTTGGGCGATGGCCTCGGCCGAGCGGACGCGGGCCTCGGCGGCCTGCCGGTCGGCCTGCTCGCGTTCGAGCGCCGCCTGCGTCTCGGCGTCTCGGGCCTGAGCCTCGGCAGCGACCCGACTCAGCCGCTCGGCCTCAAGCGCGGCCCGCGCCTCGGTGTCCCGCACGGCGCTTTTCATTCGGCGCCAGAGCAGCCACGCCACCAGGCCAGCCAGCAGCAGCACGCCGACGATCAATCCGCCCGAGGTGCTGATCGGGCGGTCGAGCGTCAGGCTCACCGGGAGGAAACACGAGGCGAGAAGTCGGGCGGCGCGGGTCATGGGACGCTCTCTGGCCGATCTTAATGCACGGTGCCGGGCGGCACAGCCGGTTGACTCGGCGTCGTCTGGTCGAGCCGCAAATACGGGCGAATGCGGGCCAGCGTGCTGTTGCCGACGCCGCGCACGTAAAGCAACTCGTCCACCCGACCGAACGGTCCCTTCGCCTCGCGGTAGGCGACGATGCGACCAGCCAGCGCCGGGCTGATGCCGGGGACTCGGGCCAGCGCCGTCGAGTCGGCGGTGTTCAACTCGACCGTTTCGCCGGACACGAGTTTGGTCGAGCGTCGCGTTGCGGGACGGGCGGAAGCGGGCGATGCCTCGGCCGCTGCGGGCGGGATCGGCGGCGACCCGAAGGCGAGCGAGAGGCCAACGGCGTGGGTCGAGCCAAGCACCGGATGTGACTGGAAC
>JBBSVG010000519.1:0-3017 GCA_038233775.1 Bacteroidota bacterium
CTGCAGACCGCTTGCGGAAAGGGCTGAAACTGCTCTCCGAATCGCCCACCGCCATGCCGCTCGCTTTCGCCCCGATCCGTCGTCTGACCGGTGCCGTCGGTGCCGAGCGCAGCCCGATGCTGGTCGGATTGTCGCTCATGCTCGGCCTCGCCGTCGGCGTTGGGTATGTGACGCGGAAGCGCCGGGTGTCGCCGCCGACCGCGCCGGAGTTGCTGACGGCCGTGCGCCGGGCGCTGCGTCGGGCGGGTGTGGCGACCGGAATCACCGTCATCCTGCACGAGCGCGGCGTGCTGCTGACCGGTCAGGTGCCGAGCGACGCGGATCGGCTTCGGGCCGAGTCGGCCGTGTCCGCCATCGACGGCGTCGCCTTCGTTCGGTCGCAGTTGACCGTCACGCCGCCGCCGGTTGAGCCGCCGACCGAAGCGGGCGAACCGGTCGCGCCCGAACTGTCGGTTGAAGCGTTCGTCGCCTGACCCGTCCGATGGGAGCCCCGCCTTGCGACTGATCTTCATGGGCACGCCGGATTTCGCCGTGCCGAGCCTGCGCGCCCTGGTCGAAGCCGGACACGAGATCGCCACCGTCGTGACGGGCGCCGACAAGCCGCGCGGTCGCGGCCGACAGGTCACGCCGACGGCCGTCAAAGCCGCCGCGCTGGAGTTGGGGCTCGATCCGATCTGGCAACCCGACTCGCTGCGCGACCCGGCGTTCGTCGCCCAGATCGTCGAAGCGGCGGCCGATCTGATCGTCGTCGTCGCCTTCCGCATCCTCCCGCCGGAGGTTTATTCGGCGCCGCGACTGGGTTCGATCAACCTGCACGGCTCGCTTTTGCCCGCCTATCGCGGCGCCGCGCCGATCCACCGCGCCGTCATGGCTGGGGCGACCGAAACCGGCATCACGACCTTTCTGCTCGACCGCTCGGTCGATACCGGTCGCACGCTCGGGTTCCGCCGCACGCCGGTCGGTCCCGATGAAACCACCGGCGATGTTCACGACCGATTGGCAATTTTAGGCGCCGAGTTGGTCGTCCACACGGTTGCCGCGCTTGAACACGGGACCGCGCAGCCGCAGCCGCAGAACGACGCGCTCGCGACGGCGGCGCCGAAGCTGACGAAGGCCGATCTGCCGGTCGATTGGTCGCGACCGGCCGCTGAGATCCACAACCACGTGCGCGGCCTGTCGCCGTTTCCCGCTGCGACGACCGAGGCGGCCGGCGAGACGTGGAAGCTCTACCGCACGGCGCTGGTCGAACAACCGCGACCCGGCGTGCCCGGCGAGGTGCTGGTCGCGTCAGGCGACGATCTGATCGTCGCGACCGGCCACGGCGGCGCGGTGCGATTGGTCGAGATTCAGCGCGAAGGTCGGCGCAGAATGTCGGCTGGCGAACTGCTGCGCGGCCACGACGTCGCGGTCGGGACGGTGTTGGGAAGAAATGAGGATTGATGATCGCGGATTGATGAAACGGCAACGTGCAGGTGAAGTAAATCTCCGTTCGTGGTGAGCCTGTCGAATCCACAACGGAGCCGCCACCGCAGAATCCACAACGGAGCCGCCACCGCCGACCGCTTCCGTTCTCTTGCCGTGAGCTGACGGCTGATAGCTGACAGCCGATAGCTTTCTTGCCGTTAGCTGATGGCTGATAGCCGACAGCTTCCGTACCTTTGGGCAAACGACCGTCGCCATTCACCTGATCGCCTTTTCCCATGTCTCAGATCGCTGATCGTTTGGCCGAGCTTGGCCTCGAATTGCCGCCGGTCGCCGCCCCGCTGGCGGCTTACGTCCCGGCCCTCGTCGTCGACGGGTTGGGGTACACGTCGGGACAGTTGCCGACCGTCGGCGGCAAGCTCGCCCGCGCGGGCAAGCTCGGCGAGGGGATCTCCATCGAGGACGGGCAGGCGATGGCCCGGACCTGCATTCTCAACGGACTGGCCGCGCTGGCCCACGTGCTCGGCGGCGATCTCGACCGGATCGAGCGTGTCGTGAAAGTGACCGGGTTCGTCGCCAGCGGGTCGGGCTTCACCGATCAGCCCAAAGTCGTCAACGGGGCGAGCGAGTTGCTGCTGAGCATCTTCGGCGACGCGGGCAAGCACGTTCGCAGCGCCGTCGGCGTCGCCGAGTTGCCGATTGGCGCGCCGGTCGAGATCGAGATGGTCGTGCAGATTCGCAAGTGAGCCGTCGCCGCTCGATGACGGTTGGTTATAGGTGGGAGCGGTCGTGAACCTGAGGCGGTGGGTGGGGGCGGGGCTGTTCGGCCTCACGGTCGGGCTGCTGGTGGCCTCGGTCGTGCTGGTCGTGACCGGTCGGCTGCGGCCGACCATGGGGAAACCGCCGCCCATCGGCCAGTGGCCGTCGATCCTGTTCAAGCGCCGGACGCCGGTCGTCTCGGTCGGCCTGCCGTCGCTGGTGGCCGGGCTGCGGGCAGCGCTGGCCGACACATCGCGCCGCCGGGCGCTGCTCGATTCGCTAGCTGGCGACGACCGCGTGGCGATTCCGCTGACCGGCGGGCTGCTCCGGCGCAACGCCCTCGCCAGAGAATCGGCCGTGGCGGTGATTCTCGACGATCCCGACTTCGTCGCCGACGCGCGCAGCCACTTCTTCGGCCAGGGCGCCGGGGCCGACTGGTATTTAGACTCGCTGCTCGTTCACGCTGACACCGACACGCTGCTCGCCCGGCAGGTGGCCGGGATCGTGTTGACGCATCCGATCATCGCCGCGCAATTCCGGCAGCAACTGCTCGACCGGCCCGCGCTCCGCCATCAGGTCGGCCGAATGATCGATGAGGCCAACCCGCGCCCGGTCGAGCCGCGCGGCACGCTGCCGACCGTTCGCCGCCCGCTGCCCGTCCGCTCGCCGGGCGCGTCGCCACCGCCGCCGCTGCTGCCGACCGGCACGCCGAGCGTCCCGTCGCTCAGACGAGGATTGCCTGTTGGCCCGCGCCGCTAACCCGAGCCGACCGGGCAAACCGACCGGCCGAAAGCCGAGCGGCAAGGCGCCGGGTCGGGTCGCGAAGCCGCCGAAGC
>JBBSVG010000520.1:0-3014 GCA_038233775.1 Bacteroidota bacterium
ATGCTTCGCCCGCAGATAGCGTCGGGCGATGAACCATTCGTAGCGCAGAAGTTTTTCTCCAGTCCGTTCTGTGTGACGATCATCGGCACGCGAGCCGACCCTTCAACCTCGGCCAACTGACCGGCACAGCCCTTGACGAATCGCGCCCTGAAGACGGCTCACCCACCCGCTGCCCGCTCCCCTGCCCCCCGAAACCGCGTATGCACATCCTGGTCGTCGATGACGAGGCGTTTATCCCCGAACTGATCACCGAGTTGATGGCGGAAAGTGGACACTCCACCCGCACCGCCCGAGACGGCCACGAGGCGCTCGCCGTGCTTGGTGACGAAGCCGACCGGTTCGATGTCGTGCTGACCGACCTGCACATGCCCGGCATGAGTGGCCTCGACCTCGCCTCGCAGATCTCCGGGCGCTGGCCCGACCTGCCGATTGTCGCCCTCTCGGCCTATCTCGATGCGCTGACCGACATGCCCGAACCGGCGCTGCGGGCGCACGGCATCCGCGTCGTCTTGCAGAAACCGTGCAGCAGCGTCGATCTCGAGGCCGCCTTGCAGAGCGTCGCCCGGCAGCGCAGCGACGCACCTCCAGCCGACGATCCTGCCGCTCCGCTCGACGAATCGGCCTGACGGTTCAGGCGAACCGGATCGCCCGCACCGGCTGGATTCGGCCGGCGACCAAGCTCGGCACCAGCGTCGCAAGCGCACACAGCCCGAGCGTGACGAGACTGACGACGATGAAATTCATCGGGGCGATCAGGATCGGAACTCGGTCCATGTAGTAGATGTCGGCCGGCAGCGGCAGCAGGCGATAGCGCAACTGCAACTCGCACAGCGCCAGCGCCAGCCCATTGCCGAGCGCCGTGCCGACCAGACCGATCACCATTCCCTCCGCCAGAAACACCCGCGCGATCCCGCCGCGACTCGCCCCCATCGCCTTCAAAATCCCCACCTCGCGGGTTTTCTCCAGCACGACCATCAGCAGCATCCCGATCAGGTTGAACGTCGCGACCAGCACGATCAGCACCAGCACAATCGGGATCAGCGACTGTTGCAACTCGACCCAACTGAACAGGTTGTGGTACTGTTCAAAAATCGTGATCGGGCGATACGGATAGCCGAGCGTGCTGTCGATGGCGCTGGCGACTTGGTCGGCGCGGTTCAGATCGGTCAGCATCAGCTCGAACCCGCTCACCGCTGACGGGCCGAAGCCGAACAGCGTTCGGGCCGTCGGCAGATCGACGTAGATCTGGCTGCCGTCGAACTCGGCCATGCCGGAGGCGTAGATCCCGGCAATCCGGGCCGGTTCGATGGCTGGCGGCGAAAGCGTCGATGGCGAGCCGCCACCCCGGTAGGCGAACAGCGTCACATCGCTGCCAACCGAGAGGCCGAGTTCGTCGGCCAGCGTTCGGCCGATGACGACGCCGGGGCGCCCGCTCGTGTCGGCCTCGAAGGCGAACCGGCCGTCGTGCAGCTCGCGGCGGAGGAACGAGACATCGGTTTCGGGCGCGATCCCTTTGATCTGCACGCCCTCGACCGCGTTGCCGCCGGCGTGGATCAGCCCCTGTCGCGCGATGAACGGCGACATCCGCTCGATCCCGTCGATCCGCAGCAGCGCCGACTCGAGCGCCCGCGCCTCGACAATCGGCTCGTCGGGGTTGTAATGGGCGACCTGTATGTGCGAGCCGAAGCCGATGATCTTCGACCGAATCTCGCGCGAGAACCCCTGAACGATGGACAGCGCGATGATCAGCGACGCCACGCCGAGCGCCACGCCCGCCGTGCTGATGGCCGTGATGACCGAAACGGCCGTCCGCCCCCGTCGCGACTGGAGATACCGCCGGGCGAGAAACCACTCGTAAGACATAGAGCTGTCAGCTATCAGCCGTCAGCTATCAGCTTACGGCAAGAGAACGGCAACGGAAGCAGTCGGCGGTCGGCTGTCAGCTTGCGACAAGGAAACGAGAACGGAAGCGGTCGGCGGCCCCGTCCATGGATTCTGCGATAGCGGTCCGCTACCGCCCAGGCTCACCACGAACGGGGATCAGCGGGCGTTGTTCACCCAAAAACACACACAACTTGGCGTCGTTTCTCGCCGTTATTTGACTGCTGACAGCTTCTTTCTCTTGCCGTTAGCTGACGGCTGATAGCTGATGGCTGACAGCTTTCTTGCCGTTAGCTGTCAGCTCAAATCCGATGCATCGCGCGGAACAGGTCTTCGTGCTGCAAGAGGACGCGGATGCCGAGTCGCTCGCCGGTGGCTTGGAGCGCGTCGCGGACCGCACCGACGTCGGCGCCGGAGCGCGACAGATCGATCAGCATGATGAGCGTGAAGAACCCCTGCATCAGCCGCTGCTGGACGTCGAGCACATCGACTTCGTAGCGGCTGAGCGTGCCCGAAAGCGCCGCCATGATGCCCGAGCCGTTGCGCCCAAACGCCGTCACCAGCGCCCGTTCGGAGGGAACGGTTGGTCGAACCGGCGAGCCGGGCGCGTCGCCGTCGGCCGGACCGCCGAGGCTGGCGCCGGGCTCGCCGGCCTCGATCTCGGCCACCACGCGGCGCACGACGGCCTCGACCGCTTCGGCCGTGGCGCCTGCGCCCAACTCGGTTCTCGTCGTCTGGACGATCTGCCGCAACGTCGCTTCCGATAACGCCATACCGTCCGTCCGTTCGTGTTTCGGTTAGACAGAAAGTGCTCGCTTCAAGGGCCGGGCGCGACCATCTGGAGCGCCCGAATTGCCGCCTGCTGCCGCTCGCGGTTGCGCCGCCTGACCGCGTCGGCGGTGTTGGTCAGGTTGCCCGTATAGAAACGCAGTCCGACGAGACTGACGATCAGACCCGCATCGCCCCGGCGGCCGTCTCGCAGCGCGGCGACCGTCAGCGCGACCGAGCAGACGGCCCACGCCAGCGCCCCGACGGCCCGGCGCTTCTCGCCCGCCAGCCACAACCCCGCGCCCGGCACAACCGCCGCTAATCGCACCGCCCGGCCGACGTCCAACGGTCTTGCTGCCGACGAA
>JBBSVG010000521.1:0-3012 GCA_038233775.1 Bacteroidota bacterium
AATCGCTTTTTTGCGCGCTATGGATCTTGTGTTTGAACTCATCGGTTACATTGGGCTTGCGTCCGTCGTTCTGTGCTGGGTGCCGCAGACGCTGGCGACGGTCCGCTCGGGCCGCTGTGACATTCGCCTCTCGTTCGTCGTCCTGTCGGTGCTCGGCGCGGCGTGTCTGACGGTGTATTTTATGTCCAAAGGTGACACGCTCGGCGCGCTGCTCAACGGGATCGTCACGGTCGGCGGCGCGATCAACCTGTTCTACTGCCTGTTCCCGCGACGGCTCCCGACGCTGAGCCACGCGGCGACGCGCGACCTCGTCCCGGCTGGCGGCGACGACTTCGACCTGATCCGGCCCGGCGCCGACCGCCTCAACTGACCGCCCCACCCCGGAGAATCGTCCAATGTCCGCTTCCCGATGGCTGTTGCTCGGTTGTCTGCTCGCCGGTTGCTCGTCGTCGCAGCCTACTGCCCAAGCGCCGAGCGCGACCGGCGTTGAGGTTCGGTTAGCCGTCGATATGCGGAAGCCGATCCGACTCGGCGCGTTCGATCCGGCCGTCGATTCGGTCGGCGTGATGGGCGATACGGCGCCGCTGGCGGAGCAAGCGATTGCATTGGAGAAAGAACCGCAGAAAGCGCAGCTTGTGTCGTGGCTGGCGCAGATGAAAGACCCGGCGCCTTCGGCGGCCAACTGACCTGTGACGCCGCTGCTGCCTCCGCCTGAGCGATTGCTCGTCCGCGCGCCGAACTGGCTGGGCGATGTTGTGATGAGCTTCGGCTTGTTCGACGTGCTCCGGCTGCGGTTGCCGACGACGCGGGTCGAGGTCGTCGTCAAAGCGCCGTTCGCCGATCTGGTGGCGGCGCTGCCCGGCGTGTCGGCGGTGCATCCGCTCGATCCGGCGCGAACCGGTTCGCTTGTCGGGCTGACCCGGTTCGGCTGGTCGCTTCGCTCAGGCAAGTTCGACGCGGCCGTGACGCTGCCCCACTCGTTCTCGTCCGGCTGGTTGGCGCGGGTGACGGGCGCGACGGTTCGGGTCGGCTACCCCGGCGACGGCCGCTCGCCGCTGCTGACGCACGTTATTAAACCGCTGCCGCCCGGCACGCACCGCGTCGCCCGTTACGCGCACCTGCTCTCGCCGTGGCTGACCGATCCGACGGCTGATCTGCGGGTCGGGTTTGCGGTCGCCGTCAGCCCGAAGCTCGTCGGGCCGAAACCGTGGCTCGGGCTGAACATCCATTCGGAAGCGTCGAGCCGGCGAATGTCGGTCGAGAAGTGGACCCGCGTCGCCGATGCGCTGATCGAACAGACCGGCGGCACCGTCGTCTTGACCGGCGCGCCGAAGGAAAAACCGCGTACCGACGCGCTTGCCGAGCGGATCGCGCGGCCCGACCACGTGCTGAACCTCGCCGGCCAGACGACGGCGGTCGAACTCGCCGCCGTGTTCAGCGGCCTGTCGGTTGTCATCACCGGCGACACCGGTCCGGCCCATTTGGCCGACGCGGTCGGCACGCCGACAGTCGTTCTTTTCGGTGCGTCCGACGAGCGCGAGACGGCGCCGTTCAACCGGGAGCGGTCGGTTGGCTTGCGGCTTGACGGGCTGTTCTGCGCCCCGTGCGTGAAGAACGTCTGCCGCTTCGGCACCGTCGCTTGTCTGGAGGGGTTGGAGGAAGCGATGATCGTTCAGGCGGCGCTGTCGCGGGTCTGAATCTGTTCCAGATGAAGCTCGACGCTTGCTGTTGCATGTCACCCTGAGCGCAGTGAAGGGTCTCACGCCGAGATCAACAGAACGTTATGCAGGCTTCTGCATGAGATCCTTCGCGTTGCTCAGGATGACAGAAACACGACCTGCGGCGGCTTCACCGTGAAGCGGTCTCGATTGCCCGTTCACCTTGACCCGGAGACGCGAGATGAACACGACCGGCTGGTTCTACTGGGCGCTGCTGTCGGCCGCCTTCGCCGCCCTAACGGCGATCTTCGCCAAGATCGGGATTCAGGGCGTGGACTCCGATCTGGCGACCTTGATCCGCACGACCGTCATCATCGTCGTCCTCTCGGCCTTCGTTTGGGCAACGGGCAAGTGGACGAATCCGCTAACGCTCTCGGGCAAGACGTTGCTGTTTCTGGCGCTCTCCGGTCTGGCGACCGGCGCCTCGTGGGTCTGCTATTTCCGCGCGTTGAAGATCGGCGAGGCGTCGAAGGTCGCGCCGGTCGATAAGCTCAGCCTCGTCCTCGTCGCCGTGTTCGCCTTCGCGTTTCTGGGGGAACGGCCGAGCGGGCGCGAGTGGACCGGCATTGCGATGGTCGCCGCTGGAGTGCTGGTGCTGGCATTCAAGCGCTGAGCGAGCTGTCTTCATCGGCTATCAGCCGTCAGCTCAAGGCAAGAGACCGGCGACCGGCAACAGCGATTCTGTCTCCCGGTTTTTGAGACAGACAAAACGGGCGAGGCCCGGTCGGGAGTCATCTCCCGACCGGGCCTCGTCGTGTGTATTCCGAATCCGCCGACTTACTTCGTCAGCGTCATCCGGCCGGTGGCGACCTGTGCGCCGGCTTGCAGCCGGTACAGGTACATCCCCGAAGCGAGCGCCGAGCCGTCGAACGTCAGGCTCTGCGTCCCGGCGGCCATCGTCCCGGCGGCGATCCGGCCAACCTGACGGCCGAGCGCGTCGAACACCGTCAGCGTCACGGCCGACTCGGTCGGCAGCGCGAAGCGGATGCTCGTGGCGGGGTTGAACGGGTTCGGGCTGGCACCGATCAGCTTGAACTCGGTCGGCGCGGCATCAGACGCGAAGCCGTTGCTCGACAGCGGGTTCGTCCCGTCGTAGTAGCTGTAGCCGTCGATGTCGAAGCCGTAATCGGTCGCGCTCGCGTCGGTGACCAGTTCGACGGTGATGCTCGAACCCGAGACCGGACCCGTGGTGAACGCGGCCAACGTGCCGCTGTACTGATAGACGACGGCACCGGTGGACGACTTGATCTTGACGAAGTCGTAGCCGGCTTCCGTCTGAAACTTGGTGAAGTGG
>JBBSVG010000522.1:0-3008 GCA_038233775.1 Bacteroidota bacterium
ACGCCGCAGCCGCCAGCGCTGGGCAACACGGCGCCGGGGCTGGTCGGCGGCGCGACCGGCAACCGGGCGCTGCACGTCGGCGGGACCAGCACCGGCGCGGTCACGGTCTCGTTCCTCGACCCGCAGAAGGTGCCCGAGGCCGGACAGTACGAGGTCTCGTTCGAACTGCCCGATCCGGCTCGCGGCCTCACCGACACGGTCGTGACGGTGCTCGATACGAAGCGCTACACTTCGACGTTCCGGGGACGCGACACGACGTTCGTCTCGATTGGCCGGCCGAATCTGGTGCCCGGCTCAGTCATCGTCCGTGACTCGGCCGGGGCGACTGTCGATCCGGCCCGCTACTCCATCGACTACTCAGGCGGGCGACTGCGGGCGGCTCGGGGCGCGGCGGGCGCCATCGCCAGCGGTCGGCGCTACACGGCCGAGTACCAGTATTACCCGGTTTACCGCTCGGAAGCGACGCTTGGGCAGGATTTCTTGCCGGTGTTCGACGGGATTCAGCTTCGCGTCGTCAACCAGTCGCTTGCCATTCGGGCGCCGCTGTCGAAGGCGCAGCGCAACCGGGGCATCGTCGATACGACCCGCTCGCGCTGGATTCAACGCTCGCCCCAGACCCTCGACAGCGCCATCGTCCGGGCTTCGACCATCGGCGTCTCGTCCAAGCGGACGCTCTATCCGGCCGATTACGAGATTCAGTTTCTGGCCGATTACGTCCCGGCGACGAAGTCGTACAGCGCCTATCCCGATTCCTCGACCAGCACGAGTGCGCCGACTGCGAGCCGCCCGTTCCCGCAGCGGGTCGCGGTTCCGTTCCGTATCGTGAACCTGACCGACGGCGGGCAGGTCGATTACGTCGTCGCCGACGCGACCGATCCGACCAAACCGCTGACCGACCCGACCCGCCGGGCGAACAACCGCTGGGAGCCGGGTGAGAAGATCGTCCTCTTGAAGCCGAGCGTCGTGCCGGGCAAGGTCAACCGCGACTCGACGACCTACGAGTTCTTCTTCCCGCGCGACACGGTCCAGACCCGGCGCAAGGGCGTCAACGGGCAGGATACCCTCGCCATCGCCGACCGGGGCGGCTGGCCGACCAACGGCGACAAGTACCGGTTGGTCACGGCCCGACCGTTCAACGCAGCCGACCGCTACGCCTTCTCGACGGCGTCGATCAAGGCCGATCCAGTCGCGGCCCGTGCCCGGTTGGGCGAGGTGTTCGCCGCGCCGAACCCGTATGTCGCGTTCTCGAAGTACGAACCGACCGGGCTGCGCGTCGGTGAGCGCGGCGAGCGGCGGATCAAGTTCTTCAACCTGCCGCCGACCTGCACGATTCGGATCTACACCGCGACCGGCGAACTCATCCGCACGTTGCAGAAGGACGACATGACCTCGAGCGAGACCAGCTGGGACGTGCTCAACACCGACGCGCAGGAAGTCGCCTACGGCATCTACCTGTTCCACGTCTCGACCCCCGACGGCGGCGAGACGACCGGTCGTCTGGCTATCATCAAGTAAGCCCAACCCGTGACCGTTATGTCCAGACAGCCCCGGCGCCTGTTCGTCCGCCCGCTTCTCGTCGGTTTGCTCACCGTGCTGCCCGTCGGCCTCGTTCGAGCGCAGACCGGACCGGTGTCGAACGTCGGCACCGCAGCCGCGCAGTTTCTCAAAATCGGCCCCGGCGCCCGAGCGACCGCGATGGGGTCGGCCTACGCCGGCTCGGGCGGGGATATCAGCAGCGCCTACTACAACCCGGCCGGCCTCAGCCGCGTCACCGGCGGCGGCGAGGCGACGTTTTCCCACGCCAACTGGTTGGTCGGGACGACGTTCGACTACGCCGCCGCGTCGTTCAACACCGGCTTCGGCGCGGTCGCTTTTTCGGTCACGGCGTTTCAGGTGCCGGAGGACATCGTTCGGACCAGCGACCGGCCGTACGGCAACGGCGAGCGGTTCGACGCCGGTTCGTTCGCCCTCGGGATGTCGTACGCTCGGCTGCTGACCGACGATTTTGCCATCGGCGGCGGGATTCGCTTTGTCCGCGAACAGATCTGGCACGAGTCGGCCAAAGCCATCGGGTTCGACTTCGGGACGCTCTACCGGACCCCGTTTCACGGCCTCTCGCTCGGCGCCGGGATCTCGAACTTCGGCACCCGGTTGCAGCTCGAAGGCCGCGACCTGATCTTCGACACCGACCCGACGCCGGACACGAACAACTCGACCGACGTCGTCGGCTCGCAGAACGCGACCGGCCGGTACGACTTGCCGCTGACGTTCCGCGTCGGCGTGGCGATGGACGTGTACCGCTCCGAATCGTTCAGCCTCGCCGGGGCGCTCGACGTTTCGCACCCGAACGACGCGCCGGAGTTCCTCAACGGCGGCGCCGAGGCCGGGTTCCGCGATATCGTCTTTGCCCGCGCCGGTCTGCGCCACCACTTTCTCGACAACGCCGAGGGCGGCTTTGCCTACGGCGGCGGCATCGCCTACACGCTCGTCGGGATCAAGCTGAAAGCCGATCTCTCGGTCTCCGACTACGGTCGGCTCTCGAACGTGCCGATGTTCTCGCTCTCGGTCGGCTACTGACCCGACGCAGTTCCACGCCCGACGCCCCGGCCCTCTCCGCCGGGGCGTCGCTGTTTCCGTCCCGATGATCGCTCTGCACACCGCTCGTCAGCGCGTCCTGTTCGGTGCGGCGCTTGGGTTGATGATTGGGCTGCTGCTGGCTGGACTCGATGCCGTCGGGGCGCTCTCGGGTCTGGAGCGCGTCGCCGACGATGCGCGGGTCCGCCTTCAAGCCGATCCGACCGACGCCAGCCCCGATCTCGTCGCCGTTGTGCTCGATGGCTACAGCCTCCGCACCGCCCGTGATTCGGTCGGCGTGACGTGGCCCTGGCCGCACACCGCGTACGCCGACGCGATGGCGTTCTTCACCCAAGCCGGCGCCCGCGTCGTCGTCTGGGACTTCCTGTTCAGCGACGCGCGCTTAGACACGACCGAGTTCGCCGATGCGATCC
>JBBSVG010000523.1:0-2991 GCA_038233775.1 Bacteroidota bacterium
CCGGATCACCGTTCGCTTTGCCAGTCGGCAGAACCTGACCTACCGCGACGTGCTGCTCGTCGAGACCGACGGTGCCGGGTCGGTCTCGGTTCCGCTTCGGGCCACCGCCCGCTACGCCGAAGCGTTCTACGCGCCGACGCAGAACCTGACCGACGAGGCGCTGAAAGCCGTGATCCGCAGCCTCGTGCTGGCGCACACCGACTACGGCTACGGCGGCATTCGGCCCAAAATGTTCGCCGACATCGAGCCTCAACTGACCTCGACGCACCTGATCGAGTGCGTCTATACCGGCCGCCAGACGGCGCCGAACGGGACGAACACGCCGGGCGGATTCAACACCGAGCACACCTGGCCGCAGTCGAAGTTTGGCAGTCGGAATCCAGAGGTGAGCGACATCAACCACCTGTTTCCGACCGACGAAGCGGCCAACGGCGACCGGAGCAACTACCCGTTCGGGATCGTCAAGACCCTGACGAAGCTCAGCACCGGCAACCCGCCCGGACCCGAGCCGTCGAAGCTCGGGACGAACGCAGCCGGTCAGATCGTGTACGAACCGCGCGACCGGCACAAAGGCGATGTCGCCCGTGCGATGTTCTACATGGCGACGGTCTATGAAAACGACAACATCACGCTTGGGTTCATGAACGAGGCCGGGCAGCAACCGGTGCTGCGGAGTTGGAATCGGATCGATACCGTCAGCGCCAAGGAAGCGCTGCGGAACCGGCTCGTGACCGGCGTGCAGGGCAAGCCGAACCCGTTCATCGACCACCCAGAGTTCGCCGAGCGGATCGCGGATTTCGCCATCAACACGTCGAAGACCGATTCGACGCGGCAACTGGCGCTGTCCGCCGGTCCGGTCCGCTTCCCGACGGTTGCCGTCGGCGACTCGGTCGATCTGTCGATTGCGCTCGTCTCGACGGGCAATGCGAGCGTGACGATTGCGAGCGCGACCGTTTCGGGCAGCGGTTTCCGTCTGATCGGCGGTCCGACCGGGACGCTCCCGGCCTACTCGGCGGCTGCGCTCGTCGTCCGCTTCCGCCCGACGGCCGAGGGACTGACCAACGCCACGCTGACGGTTCAGGCTGGCGGCGCCGCACCGATCTCGGTCGAACTGAGCGGCATCGCCTCCGGCACCGTCGCCGTCACGCCCAACGCGCCGTCGGCCCGACCGGTCGGTTTCGCGCTCTTGCCCGCCTCGCCGAACCCGTTCAACCCGACGACCGCTATCGGCTATCAACTCTCAGCCGTCAGCAACGTCAGGTTGGAAGTGTTCGACGTGCTCGGCCGCCGGATCGCCACGCTGGTTGACGAGCGGCAGACGGCCGGGTCGCACACCGCGACGTTCGACGCCGCCGGACTGCCGAGCGGTCTGTATCTGGCCCGCCTGACCACCGCCGGTCAGGTCGCCACCGAGCGATTGATGCTGGTTCGGTAACGGACGCTTCGGCTATCAGCGATCAGCCGTCAGCTCACGACAAGAGAACGGCGGCGAGATTGATCCACACGAAAAAGGGCGGTGCCTGAGTGGCGCCGCCCTTTTTGTTTCCAGCCGACCGTCGCGATTACGAGCGGTGATCGGCGAACCAGCGGACGGTTTCGCGTAAGCCTTGCTCGACAGAAAACTGCGGCGCCCAGCCGAGCCCGCGACCGGCCTTCTCGGGCGAGATCGCCGAGCGCATCTGCTCACCGGACTTGGCCGGACCGTGCGGAATGGCCCGCACCGCATCGGGTCGAACCTCACCGAGCGCCGAGAGCAAGCTGTCAATCAGTTCGTTCAGACTCGTCTCGCGCCCCGCGCCGATGTTGAACGTCGCCTCGCCCGGCGTCCACGGCCCGTCGCCGGTCAGCAGCCGTTCGGTCGCCAGCACCGAGGCTCGGGCCACGTCGCCGACATAAACGTAATCCCGCGTCTGCTCGCCAGAGCCGTTGATCGTCGGCGTCTCGCCAGCCAGCAGCTTGTTGAGGAAAATCGCGATCACGCCCGCCTCGCCGTGCGGATTCTGTCGCGGACCGAACACGTTGCCGTAGCGCAGACAGACGGCGCGAAACCCGTATTGCATTTCGTAATAATACAGATACTTCTCGACAGCGAGCTTCGAGATTCCATAGGGCGAAACCGGCCGCGTTGGCTCCGTTTCCGGCGTCGGCAACACGTCCGAGTCACCGTAGATCGCGCCGCCGGTCGAGGCGAACAGGAAGCGCGAGCAACCGACCGTTCGGGCGTTCTCCAGCAGCGTCAGCGTCCCGATGATGTTTTGCTGCGCGTCGAAACGCGGGTCTTCAACCGAGCGGCGAACGTCCATCTGCGCCGCGTGGTGGCTGATGAGGTCCGGCCGAAACTCGGTAAAAATCCGCTGAACGGCTGCGTCGTCGGTGATGTCGGCCTCGAACAGCCGAATCCCGTCGCCGACGTTGGCCGGCGTGCCGCTCGACAGGTTATCGAGCACCGCGACCTCGTGCCCCGCCGCCTTGAACGCATCGGCCACATGGCTGCCGATGAACCCCGCCCCGCCCGTCACCAGAACCCGCATTTTTGGATGTCTCTTGGTTTAAAAAGGAATCGCTGCACGCGCTACGACGGTCCGAGCCGCTCCAGCAGCACGGCCGGTTTTTCCTTGTACGTCGTCTGGGCGTACGCGCGGTAGCCGAACTTCTCGGCCAGTCGGATCGAACCGGCGTTCTCCGGGTGGATGAGGCAGACCGTCCGCACCAGCCCGAAGAATGTCGCGCCCCAGTCGAGCGCTGCCGCGACGGCCTCGGCGGCATACCCCCGGCCGTGGGTCTCGGGCGCCAGCACCCAGCCCATCTCCGGCGCGTCACCGAAGGGCGGATCGAGGTCGCGCTTGAAGTCGGCGAACCCGATGGAGCCGATGAACCGACCCGTCGCCCGCTCCTCGACCGCCCAGAAGCCGTACCCTTGCAGCGTCCAGTGGCCGACCGTGCGGAGCAGCCGCATCCACGCCTCCTCGGCCGACAGCGGACCGGGGCTGA
>JBBSVG010000524.1:0-2991 GCA_038233775.1 Bacteroidota bacterium
CTGCACATCGGCGAGAAGCTCACGCTCGACCGGGCGACCGATCTCGTGGCCGATGACGAGGCGCGGGCGGCGAAGGAAACCGCGCTCGCGTTTCTCTCGACCAAGCCGCGCTCCGAGCGCGAGATCCGCGACCGGCTGCGCGAGCGGGACTACTCCGACGAGAGTATCGAGCGGACGGTCGAGTCGCTTCGATCCTACGGTTACGTCGATGATGAAGCGTATGGCCGTTTGGTGGCGCGCGACCGGCTGCGGCTCAAACCGGTCGGCGAGCGCAAGCTGAGCAACGATCTGCGGGCGAAAGGGCTCGACCCCGAACTGATCGAGTCGGTCGTCGGCGACGCCTACGAGGCGCAACCGGCCGACGAGCTGATCCGCACGCTGCTCGGTCCGAAGCTGAACCGACTGCGGGCCGAACCCGACCGGCAGCGGGCGCGCAAACGGGCCGTCGATCTGCTGATGCGTCGCGGCTTCTCGTGGGATGACATCAAACCGGTGCTCAACGAGCTGCTGCCGTCCGGCGGCGACGAGGAACCGCTGTGACCGATCCGGTCGCCTTCCTGAACGGCACTTTTCTGCCGCTGACCGAGGCACGCGTGCCGATCTCGGATCGCGGGCTGCTCTACGGCGACGGGCTGTTCGAGACGGTTCGGCTGGACAACGGACGGCCGTTTCGCTTGTCCGCGCACCTCGCAAGGATGGGCGACGGCGCCGACACGCTCGGCATCGATTTGCCCGAGATCGACTGGTCCGCCGTCTGCGCCGAACTCGTCAAGCGGAACCACCTGCCCAACGCCATCGTCCGGCTGGCTGTCACGCGAGGCGAGGCGGGTTTCGGCTACGGCCCGAGCGCGTCAGTCGCGCCGACCGTGTTCGCCATCCTCCGGCCGATCCCGCCGCGACCCGTCGGACTGCGGGCGATCACGGCCCGGACGCCGCGACAAGCGGGCGTGGACCCCGACAGCCCGGTGCCCAAATCGTCGAGCGCGCTGAACCTGATTCTGGCGAAACTCGAAGCCCAAGCCGTCGGCGCCGACGAGGCGATTTTGCTGACGCCGACCGGGCAACTCGCCGAGTGCAGCGCCGCCAACCTGTTCTGGGTCCGCGACGGCAACCTGACGACGCCGAGCCTCGACAGCGGTTGCCTGCCCGGTTTGACGCGCCAACTCGTGCTCGACGAACTCGCCCCCGCGCTCGACTTTTTGGTCACCGACGGCCTCTATCCAACCCGCCGCCTGCTCGCCGCCGACGAAGCATTTGTGACGCAATCCAGCCTCGGGATCGTCCCGCTGACCGAGGTCAACGGCAGCGGGATCGGCGCGGGCGGCGTCGGACCGGTCACGGCGGCGCTAATGGCGGCGTACCGGGCGCTGGTCGAATCGGCAGCCCAATGACGCTGCCGCTCGGCGTCACGGCCGCCGATCTGTTCGCCGCACTTGTCTCAGCCAACGAACCCGCCGTGCTGCTCGACGGCCAGACCGCCGACGATCCCCGCGCCGTCCGCTCGTTCATCGCGCTGAACCCGGCCGTCGTCGTCTCGGCTCGCGGTCGGTGGCTCACGGTCGAGCGCGACGGGAAAACGGAAACCGTTGAGGCCGATCCGTGGTCGTGGCTCGACCGACACCCGATGCCGCTTGGCTGGTTCGGCTGGCTGGGCTACGACCTGCGCGTTCATCTGGAAGCCCGACTTCGCGACGCGCTGACCGGCCGCTCCGCCCCGACCGACTCGCCGGATCTGTGGCTGATGTCACCGCGCACCGTCATCGAAATCACCGGCAGCGCGATTCAAATCCACGGCGAGTCGCTGCCGGATCTGGCCGGGATCATCGCCGATCTGCGTCCGCTTGCACCGCTGTCCGATCCGACGCCCGTCACGGTTCAACTCGGCACCTCGGAGCCAGACTATCTCGACGCGATTCAACTGGCGAAAGCCTACATCGCAGCGGGCGACGCCTACGAGATCAACCTCGCGCATCGGCTGACAGCGGCGGTTTCGCTGACGCCGACCGAGTTGCATCGACGGCTCCGCGCCGTCAGCCCGACGCCGTTCGGGGCGCTGATTCAGACCGGCGCGGGCTGGACGGTCGTCAGTTCGTCGCCCGAACGGTTCGTCGAGATTCAGCCCGACCGGACGATTCGGACCTCGCCGATGAAGGGCACGCGGCCTCGGGGCGCGACGGCCGACGAGGACGAGCGGTTGCGCCGCGAACTGGTCGAGAGCGAAAAGGATCGGGCCGAGAACGTGATGATCGTCGATCTGGCGCGACATGACCTCGGTCGGGTGGCCGAGATCGGCTCGGTCCGAGTGACCGATCTGTTCGCCGCCGAACCGTACCGCACCGTCTGGCAACTCGTCTCGACGGTCGTCGCGCGGCTACGGCCGGAGGTCAGCCACGCCGATGCCGTCGCGGCGCTGTTCCCGCCCGGCTCGATGACCGGTGCGCCGAAGCTGCGGGCGATGCAACTGATCGACGAGCTGGAGCCGGTCCGTCGCGGCGTTTATGCCGGGGCTGTCGGCTATCTCGGCTGGGGCGACTCGACCAGTTTCAGCGTCGCGATTCGGACCGTCGTGCTCGGTCCGGGCGGCGCAAGCTGGCACGTCGGTGGCGCGATTACGGCCGACAGCGACCCGGCCGACGAGTGGGCCGAGACGTGGGTCAAGGCACGAGGGATTCTGGCGGCGATCAACGGACAGGCGGAGGGCGCATGACGCTCCATGCAGCGCAGATTGGGCAAACGGTGGCGGCGGTCGTCGGGCTGGCGCTGTTTTTCGGCTGGGAAACGGTCCATCCGTTCTTTGACCGGCGCGACGACCGGCTGCGACACGGCGGGCGAAACCTCCTCATCGGTGGGATCAACGCGGCGCTGATCGGGCTGCTGTTCGTCGGCGGCTGGGTTGCGGTGGCGAGTTGGGCGACGGCGCATCGGTTCGGGCTGATGAACCTGTGGCCGATGCCGACCTGGGCACACGCGCTCGGCGCCGGGCTGCTGCTC
>JBBSVG010000525.1:0-2988 GCA_038233775.1 Bacteroidota bacterium
CCGCGAACAGCCGCTCGGCCGTCGCCGGGTCGAAGCCAAGTCCAGTGTCGCTGATCTCCAACACCGCGTCGCTTCTGACTCGGGTCAACCGCACCGCGATGCCGCCGCCGGGCGGCGTGTACTTGATCGCGTTCTCGACCAGATTCGTCACGACCTCGCCGATCCGCCGCTCGTCGCCGGAAGTGGGCAGGTCGGGTTCGATCTCGGCCGTGAGCGTGACGTGCTGCGCTTGGGCATGATCGGCGAGCGCGGCGGTTTGGGCGCGGACGAGCCCGGCGAGATCGAGCGGGCCGCCGACTTCGGTCGGCGCGGCCTCGGCCCGAGCGAGCGCAAGCAGGCTGTTGACGACGGTCGTCATCCGGTCGAGATCGCCGTGCAGATCGGTCAGCGTCTGCCGGTACGATTCGGCTGGGCGCTCGCGGCGCAGGGCGAGATCGACGGCGCCGCGCAGGATCGTCAGCGGCGTCATCAGTTCGTGGGCGGCATCGGCGGTGAAGCGGCGCTCGCGACCAAACGCCGACTCGAGTCGCGCGAGCATCGCGTTGAACGTCGCCGCCAGTTCGCTCAACTCATCCGATTCGCCCGGCGGAACCGGCAGTCGAACCGAGAGATCGCGGGCGCCGGCTTGTCGCGCGGCCTCGGTCAGTTCGGCCACCGGACGCAGCGCCCGGCTGGCGAGCAGGAAGCCGCCGAGCACGGTCAACAGCGCCGTCAGGCCGATCCCGAGCAGGACGATTTGCTGCGAATGGTCCAGTTGCCGGTGCAGCGGCGATTCGAGCCGGGCGACCTGAATCCACCGCTCGACCCCGCCGGATTCGTCCAGCACAGGCGTGTACTGGACCTGAATCGTCTGGTCTTGCCAGGTGTCGCTGACTCGGGTCAGTCGCGGTTGCTCGGGCAGATGAATCGGCAGCGGCGGCAACTCGGCCAGACCGGGGCTGCTGTAGAGCGGTGTGCCGTTCGGGGCGACGATCTGCAAAAAGGTGCCGACCTCGGGCTGAAGACCGGGGCGTCGAACGGACGGGTGGGCGAGGTCGGCCGAGAGATCGGCCAGCGACGCGTCATCGTTCAGGTGGGCTATTCTGTGCAACCGGGTGTAGAGCACACCCCACAGGCTGCCGAGCAGCAGCAACAGCAGCGCGCCGTGGCTCAGGGCGAGCCGAACGGCGAGCGAGCGGGGACGAAACGGCAGGCGCATCTGGCTCAGTCGGCGGTGTGGTCCCGCAGCCGGTAGCCGGTGCCCCGGACGGCCTCGATCTGCAACGGCAAGCGGGGATCGGCCTCGGTCAGCTTGCTCCGCAGGTGCGAGATGGTCACATCCAGCGCGTTGCTGCCTGCGACGGCGTGCTCGTCGCCCCAGACGGCGCGGGCGATGTCGGTGCGGCTGAACGTCCGGTCGGGATGGCGCAGGAACAGCTCCAGCAGGTCAAACTCTTTCCGTCGAAGCGGGACTTCCGCGCCGTCCAGTCGGACCAGCCGCCGGTCGGGATCGAGTTCGAGCGGACCGACCCTCAGCAGCGGCACGTCGCCCGTTCTCGGGGCTGCCGCGCGACGGGTCAGGGCACGCAGCCGGGCCAGCAGTTCCTCGAACGCGAACGGTTTGGGCAAGTAATCGTCGGCTCCGGCATCAAGCCCCTCAACCCGGTGGCTCACGTCGCCGAACGCCGTCAGCAGCAGCGCCGGGGTTTGGTCACCGGCCGAGCGGCGCCCGGCGATGAACTCGACACCGCTCCGTTTCGGCAGCCGCCAATCGACCAGAAACAGGTCGAACGTCGCCGAACTTGCCGCCATCTCGGCCGATTCACCGTCCAAACAGGTCGTGACGGTGTAGCCTTCCTCCTCCAGCGCCTGCCGGATGAGGCCGCTCAACCGGACCTCATCCTCGATCACCAGCACCCGCATCCCGTCATCCATCCGTTCCCCGACTCATGTGTCCGCTTTGTGAGGGAAACGAATCTCGACGCCGAACGGATGGGATCAACGCGGGCGGACAGGTCCGCTCGCGCCGAGGTCGCGCACCTGTCCATCCGCATTGACCTCGAACGACCAGACACGGTGGCTGATGCAGCCCGCTTGGCAATCGCCCCAGCCGACCTGATAATCGAGTCGAAAACCGGTTTCCATCGGCTTGAGCAGGATGCCAGGGTCGGCAATGAATGTGTCAGTATAGGCAAAGGGGATTTCCGGGACCGTCTGCTTGAGCTGTCTGGAGAGCCGATCCACCAAGACGAATCCGTCGCTGTAGAACTGAACGCGCTGCTCTGGGTCGTAAGCCGAATGCTGGGCGCCAACGAGTCGTAGGCCAGCCGCCGCTACCAGTCGATCCACCGTCGGTTGTCCGGTGTGAAGCTCGCCGCGCAGCCACGGCGCGAGCCACGACGCATCGTCTTTGACCACGATCCAGACCGTATGGGGGCTTGAGTCGTAAATGTGAATCCCGATAGCCGTGTCGCGGTTGGCAGAGTGGAAGTGGTGGACCGCGACCAGTGCCCCGTAAACCGAGCCGAGCAGACGGTCCGATACCCGAAGCGAGGTCGTGTCTTGCTGCTTGTACGATTCGCGGATCGCCAGAATACCGGCATCCAGCAGGTAGCGGGCCTGCAAGTCGGCCGGAATGTCCGTGTCGTTTACCGAGCCGGGCGTCGGGGTTGACACCGGCGACGGGATTGGAGCGGGCGTCGGCGGCGGATCAATCGGCGTCAGGCAGCCAGCGAAAAACAGCGGCGCGGCGACGAGCAGCGCGAGCCGGGAAGATCGATGTTTCATGGCCTCTCCTGCGGTTGGGTGGAACGCAAGGCGCAAAATATCCAGACCGTCCGGCGAATGCAAGCCGCCGACGTTATCCGACTCACCGTCTATCAGTTGACGGTGAGCATTATCTTCAAGCCATGACAGCGGTGAACCCCTTGCCCTCAACATGGTATGAGCACGATCCTTCATCTGGCCGGAGAAGTCGAGCAGAGCTTGCTGGCCGCTCTGCCCAAACAG
>JBBSVG010000526.1:0-2984 GCA_038233775.1 Bacteroidota bacterium
GGCGGCTCGGTGGTGTTGCCGTGCGTCGTTGCCGGTAGCCATCCTATCTGGCGTGCAGGCGAAAATGATCTCCGTTCCCGGTAGCCAGCCTATTCCGGCGTGCAGGCGAAAATGATCTCCGTTCGTGGTGAGCCTGTCGAATCCACAACGGAGCCGCTATCGCCGACCGCCGCCGTTTCTTGCCGTTCACCGTCGCCGTCGCCGTGCTCTTGCCGTTAGCTGACAGCTGATAGCTGTCAGCGTCCGTTGCTAAAATTTCCTGCTTGACCTCTGGGGTTGGCCGCACTACTTTGCACTTACCCACGAATCTGTCGTCGCCGGTCGCTTCTCCTTTGTTCATCCAGCGGTTGAGGCTCCCCATGGTGCCGTCACTGCCCCCGGTTTTCGGTCGCCGCTCGCTTCGGTTGGCGGGGCTCGTCTGTGTGATGTTGCTCGCGATACGTCCGGCGGCGGCGCAGGACATCGCCGACCAGATGCGGCAGATCCACCGCACTTTCACGACCCGAGAAGGGCTGCCGCAGTCGTCGGCCAACGCCCTAACGGTCGATTCTCGCGGCTGGGTCTGGGTCGGCACCGAGGATGGGGCGGCGTACTACGACGGTCGCACTTGGACGCCGGTGCCACTGCCGACCACGTCGGCCTCGCCCATCGTGACGTGGGGCGAGACGATAGTGGCCGAGCGGTCGGGCGCCGTCTGGATCGGGACTTTCGGCGGTGGCCTCTACCGCGTGCTGCCCATTGAGGGCGCTGCACCGACCCGTTGGTCGTGGGAGGCGATCCCGGAAACCGCCCTCAGCGGCCATCGTCAGGTCTGGGCGATTCACCTCGGTCGCACCGACGGCTCGGTCTGGATCGGCACCGACGGCGGGCTGTTTCGCCGATCCGCCGACGGCCGCTGGGGTCAGATCGACACGCCGCCCGAGCTGTCGAGGCGCAACCTCTGGGCGCTCGATGAAGCCGCCGACGGCTCGCTCTGGATCGGCACCGACGGCGTCGGACTGTGGCGCCGGGCTGCGGACGGCCGCTGGACCGGGTTCCGGGCCGCCGATGGGCCTTCTGCCGGACCCGGCAATGACCGCGTTCGCGCCGTTCACAGCCGCGCCGACGGTTCGCTCTGGTGCGGCACCGACGGCACCGGCCTCGCCATCCGCGAGCCCGACGGCTCTTGGCGGCGCCTGACGACCGCCGACGGGCTGGCGAGCAACGGCGTCGGCGCCATCCACGAATCGCCCGACGGGACGCTTTGGTTCGGCACCGGCGGCGGCGTGAGTCGGCTGCGCGCCGGCCGCTGGCACTCGCTGACGAAGGCCAACGGGTTGATCGACGAGATCGTCTTCGCCGTCACGCGCTCGGCCGACGGAACGCTCTGGATGGGCACCCGGCGCGGCATCGCTGTCTATCACGAGGGCGGTTGGAGCACGCTGGTCGATCCGGCGGAGCAGCTCACCCAACTTGTGTACGCGCTGCATGAGCGGCCCGACGGCTCGCTCTGGTTCGGCACTTGGGGCGAGGGGGTTCTCGCCTACGCCCCGACCACCGGCGGCTGGCAGCACCACGCGCCCGGTCCCGACGGGTTGCCCGGCGGCAACGTCCAGGCGTTCGCCGAGCGCGCGGACGGCTCGCTCTGGGCCGGCGTCTGGCGCGAGGGGATCGCCGTGTACCGCTCGGGTCGCTGGCAGACGATCCGGCCAACCGAAGCGCCGGGGGCGGACGACATCCGTACCATGCAGGAACGCCCCGACGGCTCGCTCTGGACCGGCGGTTGGGCTGGTCTGAGCCTCGACAGCGCCGATCTCTGGCGACCAGTGCCCGTCGGTTCGCTGATCGACCCGCATGTGTACTGTCTGCTCGAACGTCCCGACGGCTCGTTCTGGGTCGGGACCGACAGCGGACTGGCCGTGCGGCGGGCGGGCATTTGGTCGGTTCGGACCCGCGCCGATGGTCTGCCGTCGAACCATATCCGGGCGATTCACGCTGGCAGCGACGGCACGATCTGGGTCGGCACCGACGGCGGACTGGTGGCGCTCGACAGCACCGCCACCCGCGTGTTCACCGATACGGCCGTCGGGCGCAACCCGGCCCTGCCGAACCGGTTCGTTCATCAGATTCAGAGCGATGGGCGCGGTCGGCTCTACGTGCTGACCAACCGGGGCATCGCCCGGCTGACGGCGACCGACCGGGGACCGCTCGCCCGTCGTGGCTACCGGCTCGAAACGTTCTCGCTCGCCGATGGCCTGCCGAGCCTCGACGGCAGCCGCTCGGCGTCGATGGTTGACCGGCGCGGGCGGGTCTGGTTCGGCACCGTTGGCGGCGTCGTCATGCTCGACCCGCGCGAGCTGCCGCTGCTCACCGGACCGCCGCTGCTCTCGCTCGCCGCGTTCGATGTGAGCGGGTTGCCCGATTCGACCCAGCTCCGCTATCTGGACAGGCGGCAGCATGCCCAGTCGATGTTGCCCTTGCGACTGGCCCATGACCAGAATAGCCTGAAGGTCGAGGTCGCGCTGATGGCGTTCAATCCCGACGCGGTGACCTATCAGACCCAGCTCGTCGGCTACGACCGCGCCCCGTCGTCGTGGACCAACGATCCCGGTCGAGCTTACATGAACCTGCCGGCGGGCGCGTACACCTTCATCGCCCGTGGCCGAGACGGCGCGGGGAATCTGAGCCAGCCGATTGAGATCGCCCTCGTCATCGAGCCGGCGCCGTGGCTGGCGTGGTGGGCGTGGCTTGGGTATCTGCTTGGGACGGTGCTGGCCGTCGTCGGACTGGTCCGTTGGCGCAGCAACCTCGCCGAGCACCGGGCCGAGGCGCGGGCGACGCTCGAACGGGCGCAGCTGTCCCGGCTCGCCGCCGAGGCCAATGCCCGCACCGCTCTGGCCGAACGGGCCGCCCAGGCCCAGACCGCCGCGCTCGCGCGGGAGCACCTGACCCGACCCGCCGCCGAGGCCGAGGCCGAGACCGCCCGCACGCTCCGCCGGGCCGAC
>JBBSVG010000527.1:0-2978 GCA_038233775.1 Bacteroidota bacterium
CAGAACTCGGGCTCGTAGCCGTCGATCAGATAGCGCAGCGCGGCGAGGTTGCGGCCGTAAGGGTAGCGTTGCAGCTCGGGTTGGAGCAACTGGAGCGCGGCGTTGTTGCCCAGCGCGGCCATCGCGTCGAGCGGCGACGGCATCATCCGGTAAACCTTTTGGCCGCGATAGACGATCTTGCTGTAAACGACCTGGCTCAGCACAAACGAATCGACGATGAACCGCTGGCCGAGCAGCAGGAATGCGGACGGTGGGACGACCGGCTCGGGCGAGAGATCGTCGGAGTAAAGAATCTGCGAGTTGATCCGCTGCAAGGCGTAGGATTGCTCGCCCAGCCGAGCGGCGAAGCGCTGATAGGTGGCGGGATCGAGCACGTCGCTCGCCGCCGTCAAGCCAAGTTCGTCGCGAAGGCCACGCAGGTTCGGCAGCGTCACGTTGTCGGACTCGCCGACGAACCCCTGCAACGTGTGGTCGATCTGATCCAACGTGCCCAACCCACCGCTTGAGGCTTCGGTCAACTCGATCAGCAGCAGCGCGTCGGCGGTCTGGCGGCGCAGGTCCGATTCGACAGGCTCGGGAATGACGCCCTTCGGCGCCGTTAGCCAGAGGTCCGTCCGACCCAGCCAGATCAGCGTCTGGAAATAGCGCTCCAGCATCGGCTCGCCGGCATAATGGCCGCGCACGGTGAACTGGCTGAAATCGACGATTCGAGCGCTGCTTTGGGCAAACAGCGTCACGGAGAGAGGCTGCTCGGCGGCGATGTCGGCCATCAACTCATTGATCAGCGACGCGTTCTCGGGGAAGACCGGCGTCACAGCATCGCCCAACAGCTTGCGGGCGACGCTCAGGTACACATCCACGTCCCGCAGCGACGGCCCCATCTCGGGCCGGTCGGCATAACGGGCGCTCGCGGTCGGCAGTTGCTGGTGGAGTCCAAGCAGCAAGCGCTGTACATCATAGAACATCCCCCGCTCGGTGTCTTTCAGGATGTCGTCGTAGGAGCGGTGGATGGCGTGCAGGATGGCGTCGGACGAGACGAACACCGGCAGGTCGGCGTGGTAGATGTCTTTCAGCGCTTCGCCGAACGAGTTGCGCCGCAGCCGCTCGCTGACCATGAACCCGTGCCGATTCAGCAGATTCTGCTCGCCGCTGGTCAGGGCGAAGTGGACCTGCATCGAGTCGCGGAAGCGGGCGTCGTCGTAGCTCGGGCTGGCGGCCGGGACGGTGCGCTGGAACCCATCGGCCGGGTAGAGCCGGAGCAGATCGGTTTCGCTGACCTCGGGGTTGGCCGCGAGAAAATCGCGGTACGCATCGACCGAGAACGATTGGGCGTGGCCGGTGCGGACCCAGCCGAGCAGCACCATCGGAACGACAAAGCGAATCAAGGTGCAGCGCGAGCGGTTGAACATATCAAAAACCTCCGGCGGATCAGGGGTGGACCGACCCGCCCAAAGTACAGCCACCGCCCTGCCGATGCAAGCCGAATGGCTACTTCACCTTTGAGGCGTGGATGGCGCGTTGAACGGCCTCGCTAACCGAAGGCGTGAGCAGGTCGTAGCCGGGCCGGGTCAGGTGCAGCCCGTCGCGGGACAGGTCGCGGCGGAGCGAGCCGTCGGACGCGGCGACGAGCGGGTACACATCGACGAACAGGTAGCGCTCGGCCCGTGCGTGGTCGGCGATCCAATCGCGCAGCGCGAGCACCTGCGCTGGTGGCCGGTGGGCCGGGTGGTCGTAGCCGCCCGCGCTGTGGCTCGGGGTCGGCGAAAGCAGCACCGGTACGGCACCGGTTGCCCGGACGCGGCGAACCATATAGGTCAGGTTCGCCTCGGTTTCAGCGAGCGTAAAGACGCCCAGATCGTTGACGCCGCCCAAGTGGATGACGACGACGCCGGGGTGCAGAGTCATCACGTCCTGATCGAACCGGGCGATCATCTGCCGTGTCTGCTCGCCGCCGATCCCACGATTGAGGTAGCCCTGACCGGGGAACACTTGGTCGAGCGGCCAGCCTTCGACCGCCGATGAGCCGAAGAAAATCACCCGAGGCTCTCTCGGCGACGGTGGCCCGAGCGCTGCATCGGCGGCAAGGTACTTCGCGTTGGGTCGGGGCAGCGAATCGACCGGCAGCGGCAGCGGAACGGTAGTCCCGGCGCTCATCGCGCCCGTCCCCGTCGAGCGGCAACCGACGGCAATGACGACGAGCAACAGGCCGAACAGCAGACCGACAATTCCAGAACGAGACATTGTTTCACCCGATTACACCGTAAAAAACTGCCGCCGTCGGTAGAGCGCGTCGAGCACGACCCACCACACGGCGACATATAGCGTCGTGAACAGCCACGACCCGGCGACCATGCCCAGCCGGTCGGTCAATCCGGTCAACAGCGCGAGTTTGACGGACGTCGAGCGCCCGTCGGGCAGCGTCGTCTGCCACTCGTCGAGCGTGTGGACGCGGACGAGAATCGAGACGACATAGACAAACAGCGCGTTCATCCCCGGCACGACGAGCACCCGCGCCCAGCCACGTCGGCCCGACAGGTCCATGATGCCGTAGAAAACCGCCAGCACGAGCAGCCCCGTTCCGGCGCCGTAGAGGATGTACGGCGGCGTCCACAGCGGCTTGTTCATCGGCAGACTGAGGTGCCAGAGCAGCCCAGCGACCGTCAGCCCGAGTCCGGCGCCGATGAGCACGCGGAGCTTCCAGCCGCCCGGTTGGTCGGACAGCCGAAGCCGATCCGAAACGAGCGTCCCGATCAGCACCAGCGCCGTCGCCGGGACCGTCGAGAGCAGCCCGGCGAGGTGGTACGGGCGGAGTCCGGCGTTCAGACTCGCGACGACCGAGCGGCCTTCCTCGAACGTCCCGGCCGGAACGCCCGGCGCCGGGACGAAGCGGAGCAGCGCCCAGTAGCCGATGAGCAACGCGGCGACGGCCAGCGCTCGGGGCGTCGGGCGCAGCCGGTAGAGCAGCGCGCCACCGCGCG
>JBBSVG010000528.1:0-2975 GCA_038233775.1 Bacteroidota bacterium
GATCCCGGCGACGGTCACGCCATAGGCGGTGCCGCCGACAGCAAGGAGATACGCCTCCTTGTTCATGATCCCGGAGTTGGTGTGGACGCCGCCGTTGTCCGAGGTGCCGGTGTAGCGGTTGGCGTAGTTGTCCGGGTCGCCGTACGCGGTCGGATTCGACATCGAGCGGAGCGCGTCGCCCGACGTGCCCGGCGTGTAGACGTCCTCACCAATCAGCCAGTCGGCCTTCGACGGCTGGCCGTAGAACTCGACCATTGCCCCGAAGATGTCGCTCATCGCCTCGTTCATCGCGCCGGACTCGCCCTGATAGACGAGACCGCTCTCGCGCTCGGTCACGGCGTGGGTCAGCTCGTGTCCGACCACGTCGAGCGCCTGCGAGAGGGCGATGAACGTCGTTCCGTCGCCGTCGCCGTAGACCATCTGCGTCCCGTTCCAGTAGGCGTTGTTATAACGGCTGCTGTAGTGGGCGGTGCTGATCAGCGTCGCGCCGGCGTTGTTGTACGAGTCGCGGTTGAACGTCGCCTTGTAGTAGTCGTAGGTGATCCCGGAGTTCGTGTGCGCCGCGTTGACGGCGGCGTCCGAACCGAGCGCGCTGGTCTCCGACAGCTTCAGCGTGCCGGGCAGCGAGGTGCCGTTGTTGGCCGAGTAGGTCTTGCGGTTCTTGGCCGTCTCGATCCGGTTGTAGCGGTTGAGCACGTCGCCGGTCTTGGCGTCGATGGTCGTGACGTAGATCTCGTCCTCGGCGACCTTGACTTCCATCCGGTACGCCAGCGTCGGCTGGGCGAGCCCGACCGTTGCGATCAGCAGCTCGGGTGTCGTGGTCGACTCGACGGCCGACTCGGTGGCGCGACGGGCAGCGGCCGTGGCGGCAGCTGCGTCAAGCGTCGGCGTGATGACGAAATCGGCCTTCAGCGAGACCGGGGCGCCGGAAGCGGTCCGCACGGCGCCATCGTTGCCGACGACCACCGCCATGTCGCTGCCATCGACCCGCAGCCCGCCGAAACGCTGCTCAACGCGGACGACCTGGCCTTCATCGGTCGGACGCTCGCGGAGCACGGCGAACTCGGGCTTGCCAGCCACGTCATAGACGCCGGCGAACTCCTGGACAAATTGGACCGCAGCGGCGGCGGGCGCCATGCCGCGCGGATAGGCCACCTGGCCGACGATCAGATTGGTGCGGCCAGCGTCCTCAAACACCTGGACCGGCTGAGTGCTGCGAGCCGACAGGCGAGCGCGGGACGGGCCGTCGCCGGACGATGCGAGGGTAATCGCCGGAGCGGCGAACAACAGCAGCAGCGTGCTGGGCAGCACGGAGAAGAACTGCTTCATGGCACAACCTTCCTTTTAGGAAAGAGGCGTGGGACCGAAACCGCTTGTGGCGGCATCGGCGTGGGAACGAGAAGAGGATATAGGGTCCGCTTGCAGGGAGCGAAGCGGGGTAGGCGTCCGGCACTCGTCTCACCTCGGGCGACCGGGGGACGGTCGGAGCGGCGAGAGACGTGGCACGCGTGAGGCGGGGAAGAGGATCGCAGGGGAGCAAGCGGTGGGTGCCGATTGGCAACCCTCAACCATCCGACGATATTACGGCGCCGAACCTGTGTTTGTCAAGCGTCCACTGAAAAAAGTTTCGTAGATAAGGGCTTTAACTTCATGCACGAAAGAAATAATCTTTTTGAACCGATTCAAGTGTTCGTGTTGGCGACACATAATCGGCATAAGGTGTTCGAGTTGCGCGACCTGCTCGCCGATCTACCCGTCGATCTTCGCTCGCTGACCGACTTCCCGCCCGCGCCGGAGCCGGAGGAAACCGGCGACACGTTCCTCGACAACGCCCGGATCAAGGCGCTGGCCGCGCACCACCACACCGGTCTGCCCGCGCTGGCCGACGATTCGGGAATCGAGGTCGCCGCGATCGGCGGGGCACCGGGCGTCCGCTCGGCCCGCTACGCCGGTGTCTCGGGTGCCGCCGCCGACCAAGCCAACCGCGACCATCTGTTAACCGCGCTCGGCGACGCGACCGACCGCCGCGCCCGGTTTGTCTGCACGCTCGTGCTGATCAACAGCGCCGGAACCGAGCGCTCCGTGACCGGCATCTGCGACGGGCGGATCATCGGAGCGGGCGAGTCGGCTCGCGGGTCGGCTGGGTTCGGCTACGATCCGATCTTCATCCCCGATGGCTTTACCCAAACCTTTGCCGAACTGGGCGAGGCGGTCAAGGCGCGGGTCAGCCACCGCGCCCGAGCCGTCGCCGCGCTGCGCGATCTGCTCGGCGGCCGAGCGGCGGGGTGACGGTCGTATCTTCGGGCGGTCAAAAGTGGGGAGCGACGATGGGTCTGTTGGCTCGGGTGGGCGACGGCGTGACGGCGGCGCTGGAAGAGGTCGGCGATGTGGCGCGGCTGATGGCCGGAATCGTCCGCTCGCTCGGTCGGCTGTGGCGCGACCGGGTGCTCGTCGTCGACCAAATGGCGCACATCGGCGTCGGCTCGCTGCCGCTGGTGCTCGTCATCGGCGTCTTCACCGGCGCGGTCGCGGCGTGGCAAGCGTCGTATCAGTTCTCCGGGATGGGCATCTCGGCCGCGCCGATCATCGGGTCGGCGGTTACCCGTGCGATCATTCTCGAGCTCGGGCCGGTGCTGACCGGGATCGTCATCGCCGGCCGGGTCGGCGCCTCCATCGCCGCCGAACTCGGGACGATGCGCGTAACCGAGCAGATCGACGCGCTCGAGACGATGGCGATCTCGCCGGTGCGCTACCTCGCCATGCCGCGCTTCTTGGCCGCCGTGGTGATGATGCCGATCCTCGACATCTTCGCCGTCACGGTCGCCATCTTCGGGGCGTTTCTGGTCAGCCACCTATTTCTCGACATCTCGGCCGGGGTCTTCTTCGGCTCGGCGCAGCGGTTCTTTCGCATCTCGGACGTGTTCGGCTCGATGGGCAAAACAGCCGTGTTTGGCGCCATTACTGCGTTGATGGGC
>JBBSVG010000529.1:0-2970 GCA_038233775.1 Bacteroidota bacterium
CGGCCGCTTCGACCAGATCGCGGGTCCAGACCAAATGATAGCCGCCCAGATTCTGGTCGCCCTTCGTGTTCCCCCACGGAATCGACAAACTGGCGATGATCCCGCCGGGGAATTGCTTGTCCTCGTGACTCTGGACGACGGCGGCGCTGACACGGTAGAGGTTGTGCGTCGGCTCGTCGGGTTCGTCGAGCGGCAACAGCGTCGCCTGCCACAACAGCCAATCGGCGATGTAGCGGTCGCGGGCCGACTCGAACCCGGCCAGCAGCGAGCTGATGGCGTGGTGTCCGGCGCCGAAGGCCGCATCGCAGAAGCCGAGCGCCAGGACGAACGCGCCGCCGGACGCTTCGAGATCGATCTGGCCGGTGAGCGAGACGTTGCCGTCCTCGGCTTTGTCGTAGGTCCGGGTCAGCCGACCGTGGGTCATCAGCTCGTGCCAACTGTCGTCTGGACCGACGTACTCGGCCGAGCGGTCGAGCCACGGCGTCGAGCAGGCCAGCGCGAGGGCGTTCCGCTCGTTCTCGGCGAACAGCATCGGGACGCTCTTGACGTAGCCCAACCAGGCCGTATTGCCGCGACCCTGATTGCCCAAATGCGGCGCCAGCACGGCGTACAACCGGTAATCGGACAGGGTGCCGACGAGCGGGACGAACCGCGTCTGCTGGAGCACGACCATCCGCTCGGGGTCGGCGATGATCTCTTTCTCGATCCGATACCGCCCGTCGAGCGCCGTGTTGACGATCCGGTAGCCGGGGACGCCCGACCCGAGCGTGACGATCTCGGACCGCGTGTGCCGCTTCTCCTCGGACGCGTAACCCGACGCATCGGTGACGACGAGGCCGAGATCGCGGATGCACGCTTGATCGACGCGAGGCGCATAGACCTCGTTCAGAATCCCGTGCGAGATCGTGAACCAGACCGGACCGAGCGGCGAGCGGGCGGTGCCGACACCCTGTTTGGCACTCGTCGTCCAGCGCGGCTCGATGCCGGGCGCGCCGGGCGCCATCTGGCCGCCGCCCTGGGTCGGTGCCATCCCGCCGGGCGGGTGGCTGTCGGACATCGCTCGCCGCTGATTCTGGGCGTTGACGGTCGGGGTGTCGGTTGGTTGCTCGGGCATCGATCTTCTCCGGTCGGGGGAACGCGGACGCGCCCGTTGAGCGGGTCACGGTCCATCGGAAAGAAACGGTGGCGGCGGGAGCGCGGTGCCCGAACAAACCGAGGGCCGCCCGTCGCCGGTGCGGCCCTCGCTGTGTCAGCCCGACACCTGAACTCAGCCGAACCAGACGTGGAGGAACAGATAGACCAGCACGCCGGTGACCGAGACGTAGAGCCAGATCGGAAACGTCCAGCGCGAGACCTTCCGGTGCAACGCGAGCCGGTTGGAGAGCGAGAGGTAGAAACTCGCCAGAATCAGCGGAACCGAGACGGCCGAGAGCGCGATGTGACTAATCAGCAGCGCAAAGTAGAGCGGCCGGATGGCGCCGGTGCCGAGAAACCGCGTGTCGCCGTGGACGGCGTGATAGGCGATGTACGAGACGAGAAACAGCGCCGATGAGCCAAGCGCGGCCAGCATCCAACGCGAGTGCTCGGTGTAACGCCGCGCCCGGATCGCCCGGTAACCGCCGAGCAGCAGCACCGTGCTGATGCTGTTGAAGATCGCATTCACCAGCGGCAACTGCGAGATGAACGGCGACTCGACGGCACTCGTCGGCTTGAAGTAGATCAGCCAGACCAGAAACCCGAACACGACGGCGCTGAGGCCGATGACCAGCACCGCGACTTGCCGGTTCGACAACGCCTTCAGCGCGTCGATCTGCACGGGCGCTTGCGACGGGTGGCGGTCGGTCATGAGGTCAACGCGATGAACTGAACGTGCAAATCGTCCGCTTGCCTTATCGAAAGACGACGGTGGTGGCTCCGTTCATGGTTCGACAGGCTCACCACGAACGGAGAGCGGGCGGCGGAGTCAAAGCGATAGTCGAGAAACAACGTCACTTGGCCGGTCGGGTTAGGGTGCGGACATCGGCGATCAGCGCGGCGGTGGCGGCGGGGTCGAGCGCGTCGCGGTAGGCGCGGATGTAGCCGTCGGCATCGACGAGGGCGAGCTTGGTCGCGTGCATCATCGGCATCGACGAGCCGCTCGGCATCGCCATCCCGGCGGCGTCACCGACCGAAAGCTTGAACTCGTCGTTCGCCATCCGGTAGGTCTCGGCCTTGTCGCCGGTCAGGAAGAGCCAGCGCGACGGGTCGGCGTGGAAGCGGTCGGCGTAGGCGCGGAGCGTGTCGGGGACGTCGTGCTCAGGATCGATGGTGAACGAGACGAAGCGCAGCCCCGACACGTCGGCCAGCGAATCTTGCAACGCGGCGACTTGGGCCGTGATCCGGGGACACGGGCCGGGGCAGGTCGTGAAGATGAACGAGGCGATCCATGGGGCGCCGCGCAGATCGCCGGTCGTGATGGATTTGCCCGACCGCTCGGTGAACCGATGATCGGCGCCGATCTGACCGTAGGTTTTCAGCGGCGGCGCGGCCGGTTTCGGGTTGCCGCAGCCGATCAGCAGCAGCACCGTGACAGCCAGCGCGAGCGGTCGTAAGATCGTTACCATCCGAGCCATCCTTTGACAAGCCAGCGGTCGGCCACAAGCGCCAGCATGACGAGCGGCAGATAGATCACCGATGCGATCAGCGTCAGCCGGGCGCCGCGATCCGCCTCGCCGCCGGACGGCCGCATTCGGCCGATCTGCTTGAGAAAATAGCCTCCGAGCGCGAGGGCGACGGCGCCATAGAACAGACTATTGAACCGCAGCGCCACCGGAACGAGGCTGGCGGCGACCAACAGACTCCCGCTAACAAGCGCGTAGCGAAAGGTTCGGGCGCCGGTCGTGTCGCCGAGCGACATCATTCGGTAGCCAGCGCGGGCGTAATCGGCCCGGTGCATCCAACTGATCGCGGCGAAGTGCGGCAGTTGCCAGC
>JBBSVG010000530.1:0-2970 GCA_038233775.1 Bacteroidota bacterium
GAACGTGGCGAACAACTACCTCGGACTGACCGTCTCCAAAGTTGAGCAAGCAGAGGACAAACGATGGCTGAAGCAGGATCTGTAACCGCACCGGCCCCGCTCGCGCCGGGCAACGCCGCCCCGAAACCGTCCACCGCGCCCGTTGGGCTCGCCCCGAAGACGGCCAAAGCCGTCACGCCGTCGAAGGACGAAGTCAAGTCGGCGGCCTCGGCGATTGAGAAAAGCGCCGACCCGAAGCGCCAGGAACAGCTCGAAGCGGCCCGAACCGACGACAGTCCGGCCGGTGTCGCCCGACGACAGTTGCAGGGCGAACTCGAAGCGACGCGCGAGCGGATCTCGCAGAACGTGACCGAGATCAAAGGTCAGTTGCGTGGCGTGACCAACTGGAAGCGGCCTATCGAGAAGCACCCGATCCCGGCTGTGCTGGCCGCCGGACTGATCGGCTACCTGCTCGCCCCGCGCAAGCCGAAGCCGCTCGATGTTCGCTCGCGTCGCGTGGTCGAAGAAGCGCGCAAGAGCGCGACGGGCGGTGGGTTCAACATTGTCGAGGCGGTTCAGAGCACGGTGCTGGCGATCTTCACCCGGCGATTGACGAAGTTCATCGAAGACAAACTGCAGAAGCTATGACGGGTCGTTCTCCCCGAGGCGACCGGCCGGCGCGTTTCTCCCTCTTCCCGCTCGTGCTCGGCCTCCTCGTGATGGCCTCCGTTCGACTCGCGGCGGCCCAGGCCCCACCGGCCGGGGTCGCCGCGCCCGGCTCAAGCGGGGCGGACACCACTCGCGCCGAGCCGCTGCCGCCGTCTCGTCCAGACACGCTCGATGCGAGGCTCCGGGCCGATTCCGCTCGGGTCGAGCGGCGGCGCGAGCGGGCGCTGCTCGACACGCTCCAAGCCGTCACGCTGCCCCGTGGCTCGGTCGAGGCGCAGGTGTTCATCGACTCGGCCGAGGTCGCCATTCGGCACAACCTCCCGGCGGCGAGCCAACTCGACGGACTGACGCCGCAGGAGGAATTGGAGGCGTCGCTCGCCGCCGCCCGCGCCGCTGCGAAGGACATCTCCGACGATCTCGAACGCCGTTTCGACGGCTCGAAGCTGATCGTGACGCAGCTCGATCTCGACGGCGCCGATCAGTTGGGCGAAGGCGGCAGCAAGGCCGTGATGGTGACGCGCAAGCGGACGTTCATCGACATTGTGAAGACGCCGTTCTTCCGCTGGATTCCCGGTCTGATCGCCAACCTCTTCGGTCGCCATCTGCCGCCGCCGGCTTATCAGTTCAATTTCCCGCAGTTCCGCCTCGATCTGGTTCGCTTGCAGCGGCACTACAACGTCGAGGGATTCCGCCAAGCGAGCGTCGATGCGTTCAATCTCGACGAGAGCAAGGGTAAGGTCAAGCTGACCATTCGGCTGACCGAACGGCAGCCGACCGTCTATAGCCGAGTCGCCCGCGTTGTCGTTGATTCGACCGTCGACCGGTCGCAGGTGCAGCAACTGCCGGCGACCGGTTTGCCCATCGGCGTGATGGACGACGACGTTCGACAGCGGATCGGCGATGGCGTCCAAGTGGGCCAGCGCGTGACGACGCCGCCGGTCGGGTTGGAGGAGAGCGCGCTGAACACCGCGCTGCGGAATCGCGGCTATCCGTACGCCCAAGTGCAGAGCGATCTCGTCATCGACGACTCGACCCACACGGCGCAACTGACCTATATGATCGAGCCCGGACCGCAGAGCGTGTACGGTCAGATCCGCGTCGAGGGCGCCGAGAAGGTGCGTGGCCGCGCCGTCGAGCGGCATCTCGGTGTCCGCGAAGGGCAACTCTACCGGCAGGATCAGGTCGATTTCGGACAGCGCCGACTCTATGGGCTCCAAGCGTTCCGCTTCGTTCGGGTCGCGCTCGACACAACCGCTGGCGAGCCGCTCGACCCGAACGTGCCGCTGCTGATCCGGGTCCAAGAAGCGCCGATGCGTGCCTTGACGGGGCAGATCGGCTTCGGCACCGACGAGTACGTGCGTGGCGCGCTCGGCTGGACGCACCGCAACCTCTTCAACGACGCCCGACAGTTCTCGGCCACCGCTCGCGGTTCGGCCAAGCTGGTGCGCGGCGAGTTGCAACTGAAGCAGCCGTATTTCCTCAACAACCGGACAGAGCTGACGCTGGTCCCGCTCTTCGGCCAGATCGAGGCCATCGGCGAGTCGCACCTGTATTGGGAAAAGCTCGGCTCCAACGGTCGGACCTATTTTCCCAAGCGGACCTCGGCCGGAGCGAGCGTGCTCGTCAACCGAATCTTCAACGAGCGCTCGTTCGCCTCGCTCGGCTACGGTTATACCGTCAACCGTGAGGTCAACGCCAACCCCGACTCGGCCACGCGCCGCCGGATCGCCGCGTTCCGCACGCGCAACGTCGCCATCGACAATTTCTACACGGCCAGCGCGTTGACCGGCGAACTGCGCTACGCGACGACGAACGACGTGTTCTCGCCGACCCGTGGCTTCGTCGTCAGCGCTCGGGCTGGCGAAACCGGACTCATCATCCAGAGCGAGCACCAGTTCGCCCGACTCGTGCTCGACGGGCGCTATTACAAGGTGATCTTCGGTCGCAACCGGATTCTGGCGCTGCGGGTCAAGCCGAGCTTTCTGCAACCGATCCGCTCAAATACCGTCCCGCTGGCCGAGCGCTTCTTCGCGGGCGGGTCCAGCTCAATTCGCGGCTGGGGGCTGAACGAGATTTCGCCCGAAGTCGCCGTCGATACGTTGTACGAAAACATCACCGAGGGCGATCAGGTCGTCGGGCGGCGGGCGATTCTGGTCAACGAGCGGATCGGCGGCAACCTTGCGCTCGAAGCCAACACCGAGGTGCGCGTCCCGCTCTTCGGCCAACTCACCGGGCTCGTCTTCGCCGATGCCGGGAACGTCTGGGCCGACCGCGCCTCGTTCAAGGCCAGCGATTTGCTCTATTCGACGGGCGTCGGGTTGC
>JBBSVG010000531.1:0-2969 GCA_038233775.1 Bacteroidota bacterium
TCGGCGTCGGGCGGGTAGAACAGCAGCACGAGCGTCGGTTCGACGGGCGCCAGCGCCGCGCCAAGTTCAGCGACGACAGCGGCCGGATCTGTGGCAGCGCTCCAGGCGCTCAAGGCGGTCGGGTTCATCGTTTCTCCAGCACGCCGTAGCCGAACTCCCGCAGCGCCTCGAGCACTTGGGCGATGAGCAGCGGGTCGCGCAGTTGATCGGGCCGAATCTGTTTGAGGTTGACGCCCGTCCGCAGGAACACACGGGTGTTGACCAGATCGCGCAGCACCTCGTCGGCGATGCGGCGGGCGAAGGCGAGGCGAACCGTCTCGAGGCTCGTCACGGTCATGGGGGATCGGGTAGCGGTCATCAGCGCTCTCTGGTGGCGCGGGCCTGCCGCAGCGCCATCTGTCGCAGATGGGCCACGCCGCGAGCGACGCCGTAGCCGGCGACGGTGCCGAGCAACACCTGTAGTGCCAGAGCCAGCGGCAGCCGAACGCCGTCCATCAGCGGCAGCCGGGCGACATCGGCGGCGCGCAGGCCCAGTCCGGTAACGATCACGAGGGCGAGATGGATCGGCGCCGAGAGCGCACTCATCAGCATCAGTTGCCGGGTGCGGGCGCGTCGGGGACCGTCGGTGCGGCCGTAGAGATGGACCAGCCAGTCGGGGCCGCGTCGGTCGATGGTCCCAGCCAGCGCGCCGAGGACCACGCCGAGCACGCTCGCCAGCACGGCGTAGGCGGCGAACCAGACGGCGATCCCGGCGAGGTTGAGCCCAACGGTCCAGTCGGAGCGAGCTGCCCAGAGCGCCGTCAGCGTTAGGTAGAAGTACGGCACGCTCCAGAGCGCGGTGAACGTCTGCCAGCGACCCAACCGGCTGCGCCAGCCTTCGCTCGCCGACGCACCCGACCGTTCAGGCGGCGCCGGACGTGGGCGCTCGTGCCGCTCGACATCGCGCACCAGCTCGCCCCACGCCTCGTCGAGCGTTTCCTCCGGCCGACCGCTCAGCATCTGTCTCTCCCCGGTTTCCTCCGTCCAAACGCCGGGCTGGCTGGCCGAAGTGCCCGAGCATGATACGACACGTCGCCGCGACGCGCAACGACGATTTCGCAAGCGACTGGAATGGTTCGGTCGCGATGACGGTCCAACGGATGAGCGGTCGGCGGAGACGTCGGACCCAACAGCCTCGATCAACGATCTGTCCATGACGCCAACGGTGACGCCGGCTGTGCCCGACGAGGCGCTGATCGCCCAGGCGCGGGACGGCGACCGGGATGCCTTCTCCGAGATCGTCCGGCGACACGAATCGCGGGTGGCGGCGACGGCCATCGGGATGCTCGGGAACACGGTGGAGGCCGACGATGTCGGGCAGGAAACGTTCATCCGCTTTCACCGTGCCCTCGACAAGTTTCGCGGCGAATCGTCGGTCGAGACGTACCTGACGCGCATTGCGATCAACCTGTCGCTCAACGAGATCAAGCGGCGCAAGCGGTGGACCCGGCTGTCGTGGTCGCACTCGGGCGATGGTGAGACGGACCCCGGCACGACGGTCGTCCCGGAACCGAGCGTCGATGGCGCCGAGGAAATGGACGAGCGCGAGCGGGCCGAGTTGGTGCAATGGGCCATCGCCGGACTGGCGCCGGAGTTCCGCGCCGTCGTCGTGCTCCGCTTGCTCAACGGCTACTCGACCGCCGAAACCGCCGAGACGCTGTCGATTCCGCAAGGCACCGTGCTGTCGCGGCTGTCCCGAGCGCAACAGAAGCTCAAACGAACCCTCTCTCCCCTGCTGGAGGCGACATGACGACTCCCCTCGATCCGATGGACGACGCGCTCGGCCGGCTGCTCCGGCAGAACCGCGCCGACAGCTTCGCCCCGTTCTTCGTCGGCCGGGTGATGACGCGGCTGGAGCGGGCGCCCGAGTCGCTGGCGACCGCGCTGAATGGGCTGTTCCGTCGGCTTGCCCTCGCCGGCGCCCTTGCGGTCGCGCTGCTGGCTGTTTACAACGTGACCGACGCCGCCGCGACGGCCGACGGCGAGCCGGTCCGCTCGACCCTCGAAACCGTGCTCGCGCTGCCGTCGCTGGGCCTCGATGCCGCTGTGGCGCCGGTCGCGGCCGACTTCACCGAAGCGGAACTGCCATGACCGTCCAGCTTAAATCGGCGCTGATTCTGGGGACGACCCTCGTCGTCGGCATCCTCATCGGCGCCCTTGCGACCGGGGCGTGGACCCGGCACCGGATGCGGCAGTTGAACACGATGCGGACCCAGCCCGGCCTCGTCCACGCGGTCGAGCGGACCGTCCAGCCGACCGACAGCGTCCAAGCGCGGGCTGTGCGCGAGGCGGTTCGCCGGACGGCCGACCGGATCGGCGCGATCAACCGGCGCAACCGGGGCGAGATCGCCGCGCAGTTCGACTCGCTCCAAGCCGAGTTGCGGCCGATCCTGACCGACGAGCAAATGCAGCGGCTGGTTGAGGCCCGCGCCCGCTCGCGGCAACGCTATCGCGACGGGCGCCGACGCGGCGGCGGCGGACCGCGCCGAGACCGCAGCAACGATTCCCTCGCACCTGACCCGAGCGCGCCATGATCGCCCTTCGCGTTTCCCTTGCTCTGCTGGCCGTTGTCGGACTGACGGCGATCTCGCCCGCGCCGCAACCCGACCGGCTGCCGTGGCGCCAAGCCGGACTGACCGAGCAGCAGGCGGCGGCGCACCTGCTCGACCGGTTGACGTTCGGCGCCCGGCCCGGCGAGGTCGATCAAGTCGTCCAGATCGGCCTTGAAAAGTGGGTCGAGACGCAACTGAGCGGCAATGCGGCCGAGTCGCCGGTGCTGACGAGGAAACTCAAGCCGCTCGACGCGCTGACCATGACGGCGGCCGAGATCCGACAGACGTACCCGCGCCCCGGTCAGGTCGCCGCGATGGCGCGGCGAGACGGCGCGATTCCGGCGAAAGGCGTCCAAGCGATGATGGCCGAGACGACCA
>JBBSVG010000532.1:0-2967 GCA_038233775.1 Bacteroidota bacterium
CAGCCGACGGCATACGCGAGGTGGATGCTTGTGACGGGAGGTCAGACGTGTGCTCTTCCGATCTCGTTTGCCTTGCCCTCGATCTGCGCCGACGTGTCGCCGGTCAGCGCCCCGGCGGCGTTCTTGATCTTGCCGCCGATCTCGCGCGCTGCGCCTTCAAGCTGATTGCCAATGCCGTTGTCCGCCATGACGCCCTCCCCCATTCAAGTCATCGTCCAGCCGGATCGGCCCTCGATCCGTCATTGAAAGTTGAACGGCGGCGTTTGGCCGTCCGTGCCCGCTTGGCCGGACACTCGGGGAATGCCGAGCGGGCTTGGCCCTGTTCCGCTGCCGCCCCGTTCACTTGCCGACCTCTGCCATGCGCGTCCCGCTTGCCCTGCTGATCGCCGCGACCGCTTTCGCCGGTTGCCGCGCCGACACGCCGCTGCCCGACCCGAATCCGTCGCCCACCCCAACCGTCGCCGCCCCGCTGCCGGACTCGACGGTTGCGCTGACGACTGCGCCGCCCGATTCGGCTGTCGGCGACACGGCGCTGCTGACGACGGTGTACACCTCGCAGGCGATTGAGGTTCGTCGCCCGACCGAGGGGCCGTCGATGACCCTCCGCTCGGTTCGCTGGGCCGCGCACGACGGCTACGACCGGCTAGTTTTCACCTTCGACGGCGATCAAGTGCCTGGCTACAAGCTGAGTCCTGGACCGACGACGGCGTGCGGCTCGGGCGAACCGGTCACCACCGCCGGAGCCGGGAACCTGACGCTCTCGCTGACCGGCGTCCAAGCGCACGACGAGACCGGCCACCCGAGCGGCGCCATCGACCGGGCGAAACCGGCGCTGCCGACGCTGCGCGAGCTGATCCGGTCGTGCGATTTCGAGGGCGAGGTCGCCTACGCGGTCGGGACTCGGGACCGGGCGCCGCGCTTTCGCATCCAGACGTTGCTCAGTCCGAGTCGGCTGGTAGTCGATTTAGAAGCGAGCGCCCAATGACCCGACATTTGGTGCTCGTCGCGCTTTGGGTCGTCGGCTGCGGCAATCCGTCCGACACGCCGGTGCCACCGGACCCGACCGTCATCAACGTCTTCGAACTGTCGGACAGCCGAGCGTTTCCCGATGGGATCGCGCTCGCGCCCGACGGCCGGACGTTCTACGTGGGCGGCGCGCTTGACGGGACGATCTATCGCGGGTTCATCGATTCGGTCGCCGTTCGTCCGCTGATCGGCAGCTCCGGCCCGGCGGGGGGGCTGGTTGTGACGGCGGACAGTCTGCTCGCCGCGGCGGGCGCGACGACCGGCCGGATCATCGTCCACGACCTGCGGCGGCCCGGCATCGTGCGCCAAGTGGTCGAGACGGCGACGAGCGCGGCCAATCTGCGCGCCGTCGCGCTCGGCCCGGACGGTGCGATCTACGCCACCGACGCCAAGCGCGACTCGATCTACATGCTTTATCAGCCGAGCCTGCCGGGCAGCGGCTTGGGCGCGATTCCGCTCGACGGCAAGGTGCCGTACAGCCGAACCGCCGGCGCGCAAAACCTGACCGGGCTCGTCGCCGTCGATGGCGGGCGGTGGCTCATCGCGGTCCATCACGACAGCGGCAAGCTGTTTCGGATCGACCCGGCGGCGGCGGCCGTCGAGGAAATCTCGGTCGCCGGACCCGTCTCGATGGTCGGTGCCGACGGGTTGATGTTCGACCGGGGCACGCTCTACGTCGCCATCGGCCGCACCAATCAACTCGTTCCGGTCACGCTATCCGACGATTTCCTCAGCGGAACGGTCGGCAACGCGATCACCGACACGCGGTTCCGCTACCCGACGAACGCCGTCCGCACCGCCATCGGCTTTCTGGTCGTCAACAGCCAACGCGACGTGCTGACCGGCCACGCGCCGCTCGATCTGCCGTTCACCGTTCGGCGCATCCCGTTGCCGCCGCGACCGGCCACGCGTCACGACTGAACCTGCCGCTCGGCGCGCAAGGGTCCTTGGGCGGCGGCCAAGCCGAGCGAAAAGGTGTTAAGTTGCCACCGTGCCCATCGAACACCCAACCGAACCTGCCATGTCCGCGCTACCCGAACCCCACTGGTCGGCCGAAGCCTACCTCGCCCGCGAGCGAGAAGCAGAGGTCAAGAGTCAATATGTGGACGGCGAGATCTTCGCCATGTCCGGCGCCAGCCGAATCCACAACCGCATCAGTTCGAACTTGAATGGGTTGCTGTTCGCGCAACTGCGTGGCAAGCCGTGCGAGGTGTTTCAGAGCGACATGCGGGTGCAGGTGGGGTCGGAGCGGATGTACACCTACCCGGATGTGGTCGTCGTCTGCGGCGAACCGCAGTTTGGCGACAGGCACCAAGACACGCTGATCAACCCGACCGTCATCGTCGAGGTGCTCTCGCCGAGCACGGAGAAATACGACCGGGGCGAGAAGTTCGCCCGCTACCGCCGCCATCTGCCGACGCTGACCGACTACCTGCTCATCTCGCAGGATCAGCCGCAGATCGAGCACTACGCCCGTCAACCCGACGACCGGTGGCTGCTGAGCGAGGCGACGGCGCCCGAAGCGGTCGTCCGGCTGCCGTCGGTCGGTTGTGAGCTTTGCGTCGGCGAGGTGTACGAGAAGGTGACCTTCCGCCCCGAACCACCGCTCGACGGTGAGCCGATCCCCCCCGCTTGACCCCCGGAATCGGCGCGACGAACGCCATCCTGCGCGTCCCGCTGCCGTAGCGACCAGCCGCGCGTCACGACTGAAACTGCCGCTCGGCGAGTCGGTGGTACAGCCCGTCTTGGGCGAACAGCTCGTCGTGCGTCCCACTTTGGACGATTTGGCCGCCATCGAGCACCAGAATCCGGTCGGCCGAGACAACCGTCGAGAGTCGGTGGGCGATGATGAGCGTCGTCCGGCCGATCATCAGCCGGTCGAGCGCGATCTGAACCAGCGCCTCCGATTCGCTGTCGAGCGCGCTCGTCGCCTCGTCCAGC
>JBBSVG010000533.1:0-2960 GCA_038233775.1 Bacteroidota bacterium
CGCTCGGCGGCGCGGTCGAGCTGACGCCGTCGCGGCCGACCGGACCGTTCGGCGGCCAGATTTCCGCCGACATCGGCTCGTTCGCAGACCGTCGCGTCGCGGCCCGAGCGGGCGGCGGGATCGGCGGCGGTTGGAGCGGCCGGCTCGGCGGCAGCTACCGCCGCGCAACCGGCGATTATCTCTTCTCTCGTGACGACGGCGCCGGACCGCGCCGGGATCGCCGCCGCAACAGCGACCTGCGCCGCGTGAATCTGGACGCCGGATTGTCCGGCCGGTTCGGCGAGCGCACGACGGCGCGGCTGACGGTGCTCGGCGGCTCGGGCGAGCGCGGCGTGCCCGGTCCGGCCGTGACCGGTCGCGCCGACAGTCCGGCCCGGCAATGGGACGCCGACCTGTTCGCCGTCGCCCGACTGACCCGGCAACTCGGTCGCGGCGCAACGCTCGACGGCTGGACCAAAGCCCGCTTCGGCCGCCTGCGCTCCCTCGACCCAACCTCGCCGCTTTCCCCGACCGGCAGCGACACCCGCACCCGCACCGCCGACGGGCTGCTCGCGACGCGACTCAACCTCGTGCGCGGCCCGGCGCTCGTCACGCTCGGCGGCGAGATCGGCCGCGCCGTCGTCTCCGGCGACAACCTCGCGCTGCCCGGCGCCGATCCGGCCGCGCCGACACTGGTTCGTTCGGTCGGGCGCACCTTCGGCTCCGGCGACGGCGCCATTTCGGCCACGCTTGGCCGTTTTTCCCTTGAAACCGCGCTCCGCATCGACGGCGCGAGCGACGTAACCGGTCCGCAGCTCAGTCCGGCGGCGGGCGTGAATCTGCGGCTCGGTCGCGGCTTCGGTGCGCGACTTCACGCGGCCCGCTCGTTCCGGCTGCCGAGCTTTTCGGAGCGCTACACGCTCAACTTCGGCGCGGCCGTGAGGCCCGAGCGCGGCCGGTCGCTCGACCTCGGGCTGGTCTATTCGGACCGCAGCGGCCGATTCAGCGCGACGCTCGACGGCTACGGCCTCTGGGTCCGCGACCGGATCGTCGCCACGCCATCGGGCACGACGCCGTTCTTTACGGCCCGAAACATCGGCTACGCGGTCAGTCGCGGCGGCGAGGCGAGCGTCCGCTACGACGGCCGAGCGGGCGGACTCCGGCTCGGCTACACGCGACTTCGAGCCACCGATCAATCGCCCGGCTCGCCGACGAAAAACAAGCAACTGGTCTATCAACCCGAGGAAATCGTGTCCGCGCTGGCGTTCGGGCGACTTGGACCGGCGACCGTCAGCGCCGCGTTCAGTCGGCTCTCGCACCGCTTCTTCGTCGCCGACAACCCCGCCGACGGCTTCCTCCCCGCCTACCACACGCTCGATCTGACCGCCGATTGGCGCCACCGCTTCGGTTTCACCCGCGCCGCGCTGACCTTAACCGTCGAGAACGCGCTCGACGCCGACTACGATGTGATCCGCGACTACCCGATGCCCGGCCGCAGCGTCCGCTTGGGCGTCTCGCTCGGGTTCAACACCACCGCCGAGGCCCGCCCATGATCGGCGCAAGCAACACCCAAATTTCATTTATGTTGAACTTGTCGAATCCTGAACGGAACCGCCGCGCGCCTCTGAACAAACGGCTCGTTTTGACTATCAGCTTCGGGGCGCTGATATGACTCGCCGGTGGATGCCGTGCGCGGCGCTGCTCGCGCTCGCCGGTTGCGTCGCCGACCCAGCCGCCCCGACGACAACGCCGCCGACCGTACCGACCGGTCTGTTTGTCCTCAACGAAGGCTTGTTCGGCCAGAACAACGCCCGACTTGACGGGCTCGATCTCGCCACCGGCACCGTCACGACCGATCTCGTCGGCCGCGCCACACCCGGCGCAAAACTCGGCGACACCGGCAACGATTTGGTCGCCGCCGGGTCGTCGCTCTACGCCGTGATGAATGGCTCGGATGCCGTCGTTCGGCTCGACCGCTTGACCGGCGCCCTCATCGGCCGGATCGCGCTGCCAACCGGCGCCCGCTCGCCGCGCAAGCTCGCCATCGACCGCGATTCCGTCGCGTGGGTGACGAGTTTCGCCGACGCGGTCCAACGGATCGACCTGCGAACCGGCCGACTGGTCGGCGCGCCGATTGGCGTCGGTCCAGCGCCGGAAGGCGTGCTGGCCCTCGGCAACCGGCTTCTGGTGATGAACTCCGGGCTCGGCGACCTGCGCCGCGACGAGCCGGGCGCGTGGACGGTTTCGGTACTCGACCGACACGACGGCCAACTCATTGAAACGCTGCGGCTCGGCGCCAACCCGACCGAGATCGCGCTCGCCCCAGACGGCGACGTGTACGCTGTCTGTCAGGGTTCCTACGCCGATCCCGTCGCCGGGCGCGGTGCCGTCATCGTGCTCGACAGCGCCACGCTGCGGGTTAAGGCGCGGCTCGATTGCGGTCCGCACCCGACCCGCGTCGCCTTCTCGCCCGACGGCTCCGGCTTCGTCGCCACCACGCTCGCGCCGGACGCCGGACTGGTCCGCTTCAACTGGCGCCGCGATGTCGTCACCGAGCGACCGTGGTTCGCGCTGAAAACCGTCGGCGGCCAATCGCTCTACGCCATCGCCGTCTCGCCCGACGGCGCCCGGCTGTTCGTCAGCCGCGTGATCGACTACGGCACAAGCGCCGAGTTGCTCGATCTCGATCCCGCCACCGCCGCGATCCGGTCGCGCACCCCCGTCGGCCTCAACCCCGGCGCCCTCCTCTTCCGTTGACTCTAATCCCAGGGATTTTGCCTGACAGACGGCGAGGCATGACGAAGCCGTCCGGTGGTGGACGGCCGCGTCATGCCTCGTTCCGCATTCTGCGCTTGCGTTACTTGACCAGCATCATCCGGCGCGTCTGGGTGAACGAGCCAGCCGTCAGGCGGTAGATGTAGGCGCCGGACGGCAGGGTCAGGCCGGAGAAGCTCGCCGTGTGCGTCCCGGCGTCGCGGACC
>JBBSVG010000534.1:0-2953 GCA_038233775.1 Bacteroidota bacterium
TCATCGGCCCCGCGCTCCATCGCATCACCGGTGTGGTCCATCGTCCGGTCCATCTCGGCGCCCATCGAGCCGGTGCCCATCGTCATCCGCTCGCTGTCGTCGAGCGTGTCGCTCATCGGGCGGTCGGTCAGGCCCGATCCGGTCATCGTGTCGCGGTCGCCCATCATCCGGTCGCCGGTCGTCGTGTCGTCGGCGTTGGCGACCGTCGCACGGGCAGCACCGCCGATGGCCGCGCCGCTGGCGACACCGATGGCAGCGCCGATGGGTCCGCCGAGCACAGCGCCGATCACACCGCCGGTCACGGCGCCAGTGGCAACGCTGGCTCCGGTTGCGGCGGCGTCGGAGGTGGCGGCTTCACCGGTGCGGCGAAGCGAGCCCGACCCGCGCGTGCCGTAGAGGCGGCTCGTGTCGTAGTCCGGCCGACCGTAGTAATCGCCGCTGCCCATCTCGCGGACGTGGGTTTCGGCGTCGCGGGTGAAGTCGTCCATCTTGTCCGAATCGAACCGGTTCAGCCCCCCGAAATCGGCCTTGACCATCGACGGGACGTGGATCTTGTCGTCGTTGGCGTCGAGTTCGATCTGTCCGGCCGGGATCATGACGTGCTTGCTGTCGAACAGGCCGAGATCAACCTCGACGTAGCGCGGCCGACCGGTGTCGGAATCGACCCAGACGTCCTGCACATCGCCGACGTCCTCGCCGTTGCTGTCGTGTACGTCCCAACCCTTGATATCCTCGATGGTTTCAGCCGTCGAGTCTCGGTCGCTCATGCGGATCAGCGCCATGTGTCCCACCCTCCTCAGGTGTTGTAAAGGTGAAAAGCCCAGCATATTCTCTGTCGGTAGCGGTCTGCGATCCGGTTTTCAGGATCGACCGGCTGTCCAGCGACGGCGGATGCGCGACGGCGACCGGGGAAAGTCGCTCAGGGCGCCCAACGGAGTCGGCGTCGGGCCGAATCCGGCGGAACCGCTCCTCTGGGGAAGGGGGAGCAGTGTAACGTTCTTCAAACGGAGCCCTTCCGGCTTCCGTTCCAGCGGTCTGCCCGGCGCCTACCGCTCGGCAAAGCCGGTCGATGAGCCGACCCACGAGCGGTCGTGGTTGAAATCGACGCCCATCATCGCACCCTTGCTGATCCGGGTCAGATACGCGACGTGCCGATACCCAGCGGCGGTGTGGAGCATCATCATCCGAATCTCGACCTTCGCCGGGCCATCGGGCGTCGCCAGCGCCGGGGCGTACTCGATCTTCTCCTGCAACAGATAGCCTGAGCGCTCGGCTTCCGGGATCGCCGCCAGATCGGCCGGCGTCACATCGACCTTGACGCCGAGCCCGGAAAACGAGAACAGAGGTTTGAGGACAAACTGGTCGAGGTCGCTCGGCACGTCAGCCAGCTCCGAAAGGAACGTTGCTCGCGGCGCGGCCGGATGGTCGAGAAACGGGAGCGAGAACTTGCTCCAGCGGAAATACCCGTTCGGGTGCCCGGCCCACTCAACGTCCAGCTCGTCGCCGAACGAGAATTCCGAGCGGATGTCGCGCCGGACCCATTCATCGACGATCACGCGGTTGTAGATTCGGCTGATCGGCTGCTCGCGCCCGTCGGCCGACCGGTGGAACAGCCGCTTCCCGTGGCGGATCACGAGCCGCACATCGACGGTCGGGATGCCGAGAAGGTGGTCGGTGGCGGCGAAATCCGGCCTCGTCTTCTGATGCTCGGGGTCGATCTCAAGCAGAACGACTTCCGCCGGGTCGTGCCCGGCGACGATGGCGTCGCGCAGCAGCGACACGTAGCTCTCCGGCGTCAGGCCGCGACCCAAATCGTCCAGCCCGTCGGTGAACTCGGGGTACGCCTGCCGCAGCGTGCGGCCGAGGGTGAACTGAAACCCGTAGAGCGACGGGAACGCCTGCAACTCGATCAGCTTCGGCGTCAGCCCGCCCGAGCCGTCGTCGCAGATGGCGAAATCGATCTGCGCGAACAGCGGCGATTGGTCGGCCGGATCGTTCGGAACCCTAAACGCGTCGGGCACCGCCGCCTCGCTCCGCTGGCGGTACTCGGGCGTGTCGAGTTGCGCGGCGATCTCGAGCGCAGCCGACTCGAGCCGGTCGCGCAAGCCGAGCGGGATGAAGATCGGCGTCTCGCACAGCCGAAACTCGGGCCGCACGCCGGTCGCGTCGGCGATGGCGGCCAGAAACCGCTCGTGGCGCTCGGCCGTGAATGCGTCGTTGAACCGGCGGCGCAGCTCGGGGATCATATCGCGTCGGGATCAGTAAACGGGGACTTTCGCCTAACAAAACGCCCGCACCAGTCGCGCCCGACCGGTCAGCGGATGGGCGGCAGGCGACGAAATCCGGCGACCGGATGCGGCGGATCGGGCGCGGTAGCAAAGTCGCGCAGTGCGATCTCATACGTGTCGGCGGTGAACTTAAATGTCGTCCCGTCGGCGCGGGCGCGGACGGTGCCCGTCACGAACAACTCGCCCACGCGACCCGCTCGCACCTCGTCGGCGCGTGCCAACCCGACCATTGTTGCTTCGGTCGGCGTCCCTTTCGGCGCGAGCGAGAGGTGCAGATACGCATCGGTCTGCGAATCCGGTCGATTGAGTTGCGACGACGGCACGTTGAGCACATAATGCCCCCGCAGCTGACCCGGATTACGCCCCATGCTTTTCACATCGACCCGAAGTGGACCCTCGGCTGTGTTGAGCGTCAGGTCGTGGCCGAAATCCTGTCCCCCGACAGCGCCGTAAGACCGGGTTGGTCGCGGCAGATTATAGAGATCGGCGACGACGATCTCGCCAAGCGTCCCGGTCATCCGAAGCTCCGAAGTGCGGGCATCGTCAGACCAGATATTTCCAACCGGGTGATGGGCGAGCGAGTGATCCACCAACCGCCGCGCCGTCTCCAACTGCTCATCCGTGATCGGGACGACAAACGGCGTCGGCATCTCAGAGCGCCTCCA
>JBBSVG010000535.1:0-2947 GCA_038233775.1 Bacteroidota bacterium
CGAGGCGGTCGAGGCGCCGCCGGTGGTGGTCGTCCCGGCCGAGTTCCGGCTGAGTCAGGCCACGCCGAACCCGTTCAACCCGAGCACCCACCTGACGCTGTCGCTGCCGGAAGCGAGCACGGTCACCGCGACCGTCTTCAACGCGCTCGGCCAGCCGGTCGGCACGCTCCGCTCGGGCGAGGCGATGTCGGCCGCGACGCATGATCTGGTGTTCGACGCGACGGCGCAGCCGACCGGCGCGTACCTGATCCGCGTGACGGCGGTCGGGCAGAGCGGCAAGCTCTACAGCCAAGCCCGTCGGGTGATGCTCGTCAAGTAGCTGTTGCCTGAAACACGTTGCACCGAGCGCCCGGCCCCATCGAATAGGCCGGGCGCTCGGCGTTTGAGCGTTCAGCGGGACCGGGCGAGGGATCGTCGCCCCATCGAACAGGAATCGATTTTGTGACACGAGACGGCCCGTTCCGTCGAGCGGCGACCTCTGTCACCCGCTCGGACCGGATGCGAGCCACATGGGAAAAACGGCCATTCTCGACACCGGCTTCTGGTCTCAGGCCGTCCGAGCCGGGGTGAGCGAGCCTCTGCTGGCCGACTACACCCTGATTGCCCCGCCGGAAGTCGAGGCGGAACTGAACCGGTGGATCGTCCCGCCGCCGCCGGAGAATGCCGCTCGGTTCGCGGCATCTGTCCAGACTGGGCGGATTCGGATTCAGCAGCCCACGGTTCGGCGGCTGAAGTTGTTCGGCGCCGGGGAGCGGGCTTGCCTCGATCTGGCGTTCGAGATGCCCGGCACTGTATTGCTCATCAACGAGGCGCCCGCCTATCGCTACGCGCAGAGCCACCGCTTGCCGGTGCTGCACGTTCCGCTCTACATTGTGGGGGCAACCGTCGTCGGTCGGCTGACCCCGACGGAAGCCGTCGAAGCGCTGCACCGGATTCGCAACCAGACCGCGCCCGACTTCCTGACCCACGCACGCCGTGTGCTCGAAGGATTTCGCCGATGACCACGAAACTCGCCCTGAACCCCGCCGAGGCCGCCGACCTTGCCCGGCTCGCGGAGTTGACCGGCGCCCGCCCGACGGCGCTCGCCCACGAGGCGTTCCGGGCCGGGCTGTACCGGGTCTCGCTCGATGCGGCCGTCCGCGTGTTCCAGACGGGCGGCGTCACGACCGGTGAGCTGGCCGAGCGGTTCGATGTGCCCAGGGTGGATCTCCTCCACGAGCTGGAGCGCCGGGGCATCCCGTTGATGGCGGCTCAGGTGGAGGATCTGGCACCGGAGCGGTTACACGAGCTGATCGATCTGTTCCCCATCGGCGACGATGAGAGGCACGAGGCACACAATCGACTCGCGACCGCGCTCGACCGCTTGAAGTCGCACCCGCCCGACGGTGATCGGGCCGCTGCGTGACCCTGACGTTCTTGTAGTCGGAAAAAGAGGCCCGGTGTCATGGCGACACCGGGCCTCTTGCCGGAGCGGGATCGAGCAACACCCCAGCGATCATCGTTCAACCCGAGCACCCGCCTGACGCTGTCGCTGCCCGAAGCGAGCACGGTTACCGCGACCGTCTTCAACGCGCTCGGCCAGCCGGTCGGCACGTTCCGCTCGGGCGAGGCGATGTCCGCCGCGACGCATGATGCTGGTGAAATAAGCTGTCAGCTATCAGCCGTCAGCTATCCGCTCACAGTAACGACGAGGTCGGGACACCGTCGGTTGTTGAACGTGAAGAAGCCCGGATCAGCGCGCTGCCGATCCGGGCTTCTCGTTGTTAGCTGACGGCGGATAGCTGACAGCCTCCGTTCCTACTTCATCAACATCATCCGCTTAACCTCGGTATGGGTACCGGCGGTCAGGCGATAGACGTAGGCGCCGGACGGCAGGCTGAACGCGTTGAACGAGGCCATGTGCAGTCCGGCCGAACGGTCCTCATCAACCAGCACGGCGACCCGCTGGCCCAAGCTGTTGAACACCTCGAGCCGGACGTGCGACGCTTCCGGCAGGGTGAACTGGATGTCGGTCGTCGGGTTGAACGGGTTCGGGCTGTTCTGCGCCAGCGAGAAGACCGACGGTGCGGCGACAGCGCTCGTCGAGGCATCTTCGGTGGCCGGGGCATCACCGAGCGTCTCGATGTCGGCCAGCGTGTAGCCGGTCGGCGCCCAGACGGAGTAGCCGCGCTTCAGGGCCGAGAGCGAAACCGAGCCCGAGCCGTTGGTCGTGACGGTCGTGGTGACGTTGCCGGTGTAATCCTTCAGCGTCCGGTTGGCCCACTTGGTCGTGACGGTCCGGTTGGCCGTGTAGGTCGCGTTGTCGTTGAGCATCAGGATCGCACCCGGCAGCGAGCCGTAGCCGTTGCGCTGGTGGATGTGGACGTCGCTGTCGGAGAACAGCACCGAGGTCGTCCCGCCGACGAGCGTGCGGCGGATCTTGATCAGCGTCAGGATCTTCGAGCCCAGCCCGTAGTTGAAGTAATCCTTCCAGAACACGGTCGGTTGGCCCTCGGCCAGCAGGATGTAGGCGTAGGCCATCATCTTGTCGGAGCGGATCGGGTCGTCCTTGTCGGTGTCGTGGTTCTCGACGAACGTCACGGCGTTGTACTTCCAGTCGGTGTTGTCGGACGAGTAGTTAACCAGCCCTTCGTTGCGAATCCGGTTCATGTCGAACGAGCCGGAGGTGTTGTTGCACATGTCCTTCAGCGTGAAGTGCAGCGGGAAGTCGAACGCTTTGGGCCGCTTCTGCTCGCCCAGAATCCAGTTCTTGATCGCGACCCGGTTGCCGTCGTAGTACTCGCCCACGGCCCAGTCGGTGTTAAACCGATAGTCGCCCAACAGATCGCCGATCACGCCCGGATCGATCCCCTTGACCAGATCGAACCGCCAGCCGGTGAAGCCGACCTTCGATGACTGCAACCAGTCCATCCAGTTGCGGATCTCGTCGCGCATGTAGGTCGTGTTC
>JBBSVG010000536.1:0-2945 GCA_038233775.1 Bacteroidota bacterium
CCTCGGTCAAGACGTACCTGATCGTCGCCGCGATCCTCGGCATCATCACGGCCATCGAGGTTTCGGCGCTGAGTTGGACGCATGTGCTCGATCAGGGCTCGATCAACGCCGCGCTGTTCATGCTGTCGATCCTGAAGTTCGTGCTGGTGGTGATGTTCTTCATGCACCTGAAGTACGACAACAAGGTGCTCAGCGGCATCCTCAGCGGCGGGCTGATCTTCGCCTTCGGGACGATGATGGCACTGATCACGCTCTTCCGCACGCCGCCGTCGCCCGCCGTCGCCGAGGTCGCCGCGTCGGCCCCCATCGTCGCCAACGCCTCGGCGGGTCCGGCGCTGATCGTTAGCAAAGGGTGCATCGCCTGCCACCATATCAACTCGATCCCGGAAGCCGTCGGCAACATCGGACCGGCGCTCGATGGGGTCGGGGCTCGGGCGGCGAGCCGGATGGACGGGATGGGTGCCGAGGATTATCTGCGCCAGTCGATCATGCAGCCAGCGGCGTTCATCGTGCCGGGCTACCAGCCGCAGATGCCGCAACTGCGGCCGACGATGAGCGATCAGGAGTACGAAGACCTCATCGCCTACTTGAAGACGCTGTAGGAAGCGCCGGACCGAATGCCCCCCTTCTCTTGGCCGTGGGAACCGCGCCTGCTCCTGTTTCTCGCCGTGCTGGCGGTCGGGTACGGGCTGGCGGTCGGTCCACTCCGCGCCCGACTGGCTCCGACGGGAACGCCGTTTCCCCGGAAGGAAGCCGTCACCTTCGCCGCCGCGCTCGGCCTGCTCTATCTGACGCTCGGCTCGCCGCTGCACACCATCAGCGCGCACTACCTGTTCAGCCTGCACATGGTGCAGCACAACCTGCTGATCTTCGCCGTCCCGCCGTTGCTGCTGCGCGGGGTGCCGGGTTGGCTGTGGGATCGCTGGCTGCGTCCGGCGTCCGCCCGAGCGGTGGCCCGCTTTCTCACCAAGCCGATCATCGTTTTTCTCGTCTTCAACCTCGTCTTCGACGGCTGGCACCTGCCAGCGTTGTACGAGCAGGCGCTCCGCCACCCGGTGCTCCACGACGTCCAGCACCTGAGCTTTCTCGTTGCCGCTTCGCTCATGTGGTGGCCGCTGCTGAATCCATCGACCCGACTACTGCGACCGTCGTTTGGCGCACAATTGGTCTATGTGTTCCTGCTGTCGGTTTCGCAGATGGTGGTGTTCGGCTTCGTCACGTTTGCCTCGCATCCGCTCTACCCGACCTACGCGGCGGCGCCCCGGCTGTGGGGCATCTCGCCGCTGAATGACCAGCAATTCGGCGGGGCGCTGATGAACATCGGCGGGACGATTGCGTTTCTCACGGCGCTCGGCGTGGCGTTCTTCCGCCTTGTCAAAGCCGAGAATGAACCGCCGCCGCCGCCGCGCTTCTCCGCCCATCGACTCAACTGAGGGGCACTCCATGGATCTGACCCAAGCGCAGCGCTATCTGCACCGGTACGCGCTGCTCGTCGTGCTCGTGACGGGCGGCTTGATCTACGCCGGCGGGTTCGTCACGACCATCGGCGCCGGACTCTCGGTACCCGATTGGCCGCTCTCGTTCGGCTCGCTCAACCCGACTGGCTGGTGGCACAACCCGCCGGTTCGGGCCGAGCACGGCCACCGGCTGATCGGGATGGTCGTCGGTTGGCTGACGCTCGGGCTGGCGATCTTCGTGGCTCGGGTGGACGGGCGGAAGCGGGTTCGGCAACTCGCCTACGTTGCGCTCGGGATGGTTGTCGTCCAAGCCGTGCTCGGCGGACTGCGCGTCGTGGCGGTCAACCTGACCCTTGCGATGGTCCACGCCTGCTTCGCCCAAGCGTTCTTCTGCGTGCTCGTCGCGATTGCGTGGCTGACCTCGCCCTCATGGCGCCGCGACGCACCGACACGACTTCGTCTCGCCCGACCGGCCGCGACGCTGGCCGCCGTCACGACTCTCGCCGTCTATGGACAACTGATCGTCGGTGCGGTCATGCGCCACCGGGGCGCCGGGATGGCGATTCCGACCTACCCGAGCGTCCCCGGCGGCGGATTGATTCCGCATACTTGGAATCTCGGCGTGACGCTCAACTTCATCCACACCCGCGTCTGGGTCACGGTCGTGGTCCTGCTCGTCGCCGCGCTCGTCGGCCGCACGCGCCGGGCTGATGTTGGTCGCCGCGCGGCCCGGACGTCGGCGGTGGTCGGCGGACTCGTCGTGCTGCAAGCGCTGCTGGGAATGAGCATCATCTGGAGCGGTCGCCTGCCGGTGCCGACGACGCTGCACGTCCTGCTCGGCGCGCTGCTCTTGGCCGGCTGCGTCTCGGCCACGCTCTGGCTGGCTCGCGGCGAATCGGTGTCCGTGGCGACGACGCCAGAGCCGGTTGGACAACTGGAGGCCGCGTGACCGAACTGGCGACCGAGGCGCCCCCGGTGTCCATCGACCGCTCGACGGCGGCAGCCTACGCCGAGCTGTGCAAGCTGCGGCTGAACACGATGAGCGCGCTCTCGGCTGTCGCTGGCTACGGACTCGTCGCGCCGACGCTCGGGCTCTGGACGGCGTTTCACGTCGGACTCGGGACGATGCTCGTCGCCTGCGGAGCGGCGGCGGTCAACCAAGCCATCGAGGCGCCGTTCGACCGGCAGATGCGTCGGACCGAGCGCCGACCGCTGCCCACCGGTCAGGTCACGCCCGCTCAAGCGACCGGGTTCGGACTCGCGCTCGGCTTCGTCGGCGGCCTCGAGCTGTTCGTCGGTGCTTCGCCGCTGGCAGCGCTGCTGGCCCTTGCGACGATGGCGCTCTACCTGCTCATCTACACGCCGCTCAAGCGCCGGACGCCGCACAACACGCTCATCGGCGCGCTGCCGGGCGCGATGCCGGTGCTCGTCGGCGTGGCGGCGGCCGAGGCCGGATTCCCGCCCATCGGCTGGGCGCTGTTCGCGATC
>JBBSVG010000537.1:0-2939 GCA_038233775.1 Bacteroidota bacterium
CGATCCACAGCGAACCCGTGCGGTCGAGCAGGACTGGCTCGGCTTTGCCTAGGCGAAACGCCCCCCCGGGGCCGGGATCGACCCTCACCTGACAGCTCGGGTCGATCTCGGCGACGCCGACCGCCGACCGCACGCGCAGCACGCCTTCGGTGCCCTGGCCGACCATGCTGATCCTCTGGGTGCGGGCGTCGGGCGGGAGGCCAAGCGACACCGGCGCCCACGTCAACTGTCCATTGGCGTCGATCTGGAACGTGATGGCGCCCATCTTAGAGGTTCCGGCGATCATCCGGCCGGTGATCGGGTCGATCCACAGGCTGGTCAGGCTCTGGGACAGGTCGGCCCCCGCCCACGGCACCGTCGTCAGCCGACCGTCGAGGTCGAGCCGGGTCAACCCATGGATCCCGATATGGTGAAGACGGCTCTGACCGTCGAAGGCGATCTCCATCTCGCCGGTCGCCTGCTCGGGGAACCCCGCCCGCGCGTCCAGCAAGCGCCACTGACCGCGTTCGACGAGCAGAATACCGACCCCCGGAAGCAGGGCCGCAACCTTGCCGTCCCGTGCGACGACCATCCGGCTGAGACTGTTGGTCGCCCGGTTGCCGATCAGACGCAGATACTCGGGCGGTGGGGTCAGCCAACTGCCGTCGAGCCGCCGGGCGGTGATGCCGGCCGAGGTGCCGATCCACAGCGTCCCGCTCGAATCCTGGCCGAGCCGGTAGATCCGGTTGCTCGGCAGCGCGGGCGTGTTGGTTCGGGTGAACAGCGTGAAGTGGGCGCCGTCGAAGCGAACGAGTCCGTCGAACGTCCCGATCCACAAGTAGCCGTCCGGGGTCTGCTCGATCCCCGAAACCGTCGATTGCGGCAGCCCGCTGCCGACCGTCCAATGGCGATAGACGACGGTGCTCGAGTCGAATTTTGTCGCCGCTGCCGTCGCCTGCGCCCCCGCCGTCAGCGGCGCGAGGCCAATCCACGCGACGAGGCATCGAATCGAATAGATCAACCGGCGGCGGAAGAGGCGCATGAAGTATTGTTCAGGCAGAGAAAAATGGACAGTTTAAGATCCGACCAAACCGCCCCGACTCGACCGTCTCGAAGCCTGCGCCGAACAACAAAAAAGGCCGGGTTCAGCGCAGTGGCTGAACCCGGCCTTTTTCGAAACGACGGCGGTTAGATCGATTCCAGAATGATCTGCTGGCCGATGGTGATCAGGCCGGGGACATAGAAGATGACGCGGGCATTGAAGTTCGCGCCGGGCGCGATGGTCCACGTCGAGAGCGTGTTCTTCGGACTCGTCGGCGTGGTGTAGATGTTCTTCAGCGTCCCGTTGAGCGTGATCGGGCCGTTGTAGGTGAACGACGGCGAGTTCGTCGAGTTGAGGTAGTTCGAGGCGAGCGAGAAGCGGACGGTCCGGCTGGTCGTGCCGGGGTTGTGCAGCGCAATCGTCACGTCGTACTTGTGCCCGTAGTTGGCATACGTGCGCGGCGACGAGTCGTTCAGGGTCATCACGGCCCCGGCGGTTTGGTCTTGCAAGAACGAGCCGCCGACCGCGAACTTGCTGCTCGTGTTCAGGCAGAACCCAACGTGCGCCGGGGCAGCGGCGATCTCGACCGGCGTCGTCCCGGTCCAACCCGAAGCGGCATAGACACCGGCCTCGCGACCGTAGGCGTTCGTTCCCGGTTGCGCGATGGTGCCCGATGCGGCGGCGCCCTGGGTCGCGTTGATCGCGTCGGTCAGCGACCCGGTCGAGGTGACGACGGTATAGACATACGCGCCGGCCGAGGCGGTGATCTCGAACCGACCATCGACCATGTTCGAGCTGTTCAGCGTCGCACGATAGACCTGATAGGCGCCGAAATGGGGAATCGAGACGTTCGAGAACGTCGTCCGGTAGGTTGCGTAAAGCCAATCCTTTGCCGTCTGATAATTCAGCCCCGTTCCGGCGCCACCGAGCGGCTTCTCGGCGTTGGTGTACATCGACCCCTTGCCGCTGACCGTAATCGCGCCCGCCTGCGGGTTTGTCACGAGCACATGGACGTACCGCGTTGCGCCCGACGTGTTGATGTGGAACAGATACGTGTTGAACGTCCCGCTCAGCGGCGTCGCCGTCCCGCCGCGCGTGGCATCGGTGCGCGACGACTGCATCAGCCAGCCGGTGCCGGTGAACGTTTCCGGGTTGTTGCTCTTCCAGATCTGTGCGCCGGAGAGGCCGCCGTCGAGAAACTTCAAATCCTGACCGGGGATCGTGCTCGTCGTCAGCGCGCCGCCGGTCCAGCCGGTCGTCGCGACGCTGAGTTGCGGCGGCGAGACGGTGATCGGTTCGGTCGGTGCGGCCGAACGGTCGGCACAACCGGCAAGCAACAACAACGGGAGGGAGGCGAGCGGCAGGACGCGGGCGCGCATGGCAGAGGCTCCAGCAAGTGAGGAAGGGAACCGGCGGCGGGGGATTGTTACGGCGTTTCGAGGATCAGTTGGGCGTTGGTCGTGATCAGGCCGGGCACGAAGAAGTGAACCCGAATCGGCAGCGTTTGGCCCGGCGCGACCGTCCGCGTGGCTAACAACTGCTTCGGCGCTGTCGGCCGGGTGTACACCGCGCGGAGCGAGTCGCCGACGAGCATCGGACCGTTGAAGGTGAACGACGGCGTGTCGCTCGCGCCGGTCACGTTTGAGCCGAACGAGAGCCGAACGGTTCGGGCGGCGTCGGTTGGGTTCCGCAGATTCAGCGTGATGTCGTACTCATGGCCGTAGTTGCCGTTCGTCCGGCCAGCCGAATCGCCCAACCGCGCCGTCGCCGGGGACGTTTGGTCCTGCAACTGAACCCCGTTCGCACCGACCCGACCGGTCGTGTTCAGCGGCAGCCCGACCGAGGCCGTCGCCGACGGCAGATCAATCAGCGTCGAACCGGTCCAGCGCGAGGCGGAGTAAACGCCCGCCTCGCGACC
>JBBSVG010000538.1:0-2937 GCA_038233775.1 Bacteroidota bacterium
ATCGGGACACTCGAATCGATAGACGGTGTTCGGCTCAAGGTACGGCCCAACGGTGCCGCTTGCGACCCGACATCGCCGCGCCACTTCTGACCTTCACCCAATCGGAGAGCACGATGACCGAAGACGCGTTTGATCTGGTCGTGATCGGCGGCGGCGCGGCCGGGCTGACGGCGGCCGGAACGGCGGCGCAGTTGGGGGCGAAAACGGCGCTCGTCGAGGCGCGGGCGCTCGGCGGCGATTGCACATGGCGCGGCTGCATCCCGTCAAAAACGCTGCTCCACGCCGCCCACACCGCCGCCCAAGCCCGAACTGGGGCGCCGGGCGTGGCTGCGACGGTCGAGATTGACGGCGCGGCGGTGCTCGATCACGTCCGCCGACTCCGGGCCGAGGTGTATAGCGAAGCCGACAGTCCCGAGCGACTCGAGCCGTTCGGCGTCGAGGTCATCCACGGCTTTGCCCGGTTCACCGACCCGCACACGCTCCGCATCGCGCTGACCGACGGCGGCAAGACCGCCGCCGAGCGTCCCGGTCCGCCGCCTCCGACCGGCGCCTACCGAACGATCTCCGCCGACCGCGTCATCGTCGCCACCGGCAGCGCGCCGGTCGTGCCCGACCTGCCGGGACTGGCCGATGTGCCGTTTCTGACCAACGAAACCGTGTTCGAGTTGACCGATCTGCCCGCGCACCTGCTCGTGCTCGGCGGCGGACCCATCGGCTGCGAACTGGCCCAGGCCTTCCGCCGCTTGGGTTCGCAGGTGACGCTGGTCGAGCCCAAGCGCTTGCTGTCGCACGACGATCCCGAACTCGTCGCCGTGCTAACCGACGCGCTGCGGACGGACGGAATCGACCTCCGGCTCGGCGTCAAAGCGACGGCGGTTTCGGCCGACACGACCGGCGTTCGGCTGACGCTGTCGGACGGATCGAGCGTTGACGGGACGCACCTGCTCGTCGCCGTCGGCCGCAAAGCCGTGACGGGCGGACTCGGGCTGGATCGGATCGGGCTCGCGGCTGATCCGAGCACCGGGCTGTCGGTCGATCAACACGGCCGCACGTCGATTGGGCGCATCTACGCCATCGGCGATGTCGCGCAGAAATTGAAGTTCACCCACGTTGCCGAGGCGACGGCGAAGGTGGCCGTCTCGCACGCGCTGTTCGGGCTGCCGATGGCGTTCGACCCCGGCGCGGTTCCGTGGGCGACGTTCACCGACCCGGAACTCGCCCATCTCGGTCCGACCGAGGCCGAACTGACCGAGCGCGGCGTTCGGTTCGACATCCACCGATTCCCGTTCAGCCGGATCGACCGAGCCACGACCGACGGCCGTCCGCTCGGGCTGATGAAGGTGCTGGCGACGCCGTGGACAGGCGAGATTCTGGGCGCGCACATCGTCGGTCCGGCCGCTGGCGAGCTGATCCATACCTTCGCCGTCGCCAAAAAAGCCGGTCTGCGCCTGCCGCAGCTCGCCGACACGATCTTCGTCTATCCGACGCTCGCCCTCGGCACCCGTCGCGCCGCCGACCAATGGGCGATCTCGTCGCTCCGCCGCCCGTCGGTCCAACTCGCCCTCCGCCTCGCCGCCCGCCTCGCCCGCCTGACCGGCACCGTCAAACCGCCGCCCGATGGGGTGGTGTAGAAGCGACGAGCGAGGAGCGATGGCAAGACGATTGATGATGGATGATCGCGGATTGATGAAACGGCGGCTCGGCGCTGTTGTCCGCTGCCAGCCACTTCTGTTGCCGTTTCCCGCCGTGAGCTGACGGCTGATCGCTTCTTGTGGCATTGTCGGGTCTCACGCGCTAACTTGGGTGGCGCCGCTGAACGCCTCGTCCACCCCGGAGGTCGATCATGAACACGAAAGCCATCCGTCGCCTGTCGATCCCGCAGCCGTGCGCGGAGGATTGGTCGGCGATGGCGCGGACCGAGTCAGGCGAGCGGTTCTGCGCCAGTTGTCAGCACGCCGTGTTTGATCTGACGACGCGCTCCGACGCGGAAGTGCTTCGCCTCGCCGCTGCCCGCGACGGTCGGCTCTGCGGCCGGATCACGACGGCGCAACTCGACCGGATCAATCGCGGCTTGGCCGTTCGCGTCCGCCCGGTCGCCTCGCCACGCTGGCCCGCAACGGTGCTGCTGCTGATCGGCTTGTCGCTCGCCGCGCCCGCCGCCACCTTCGCCCGCCCGCCACTCGTTGCTCAGACACGGCTCGACAACCTGAATCCCATCTTCGAGGCCGCGCTGAGCGACACGGTCATCATCGAAGGCCGCGTTACCGATGCGAAATCGGGCGAGGGGGTGATCGGCGCGAATGTGATTATCGAGGGAACCAGGCTCGGAACGGTCGCCGACTCCGAGGGACGCTATCGGTTGGCTGTTCCTGCCGACAGCGTCGCCAGATCGATCACGCTCATCGCAACCTGCATCGGCTACGGGAGGGAGGCGCGCAAGGTGCCGATCACACAAACCAAGCTCGATTTCCGCATGGACGAAGCGGTCATGTTAGGCTTAATCGTCATCCCTGACGACTCTTCGATGCCTCATCGTCTCTGGAACGGCGTCAAACACCTCTTTTCCGGCAGCCGCTGAGGGGGCGATGGCTGTGCGAGTTACGGTCGTGAGGTGGCGCTTGGTCGCCGTGGCGGCGCGATGGAAATTAGGTTTCCTTCGTATCCTTGTTCGTGTCCGCTCGGCTGCCCGAAATCCGTCGCGCTGAAAAGGAGCGCCCTATGTCCTCCAGAACCGCAAACGTCCATCTGCCGAACAGGCATCGACCCGCGAAGCGTCGGGAGGTGCCGAGCGAGTCCGTGTTCCGTCAGTTGGCGCGAACCGACGTGCAGGCGCTGATCGGTTGGCTGAGGTCGGACGATCTGACGCTGGTTCAGCGGTTTCAGGCCGTCGAGGCCTTCCGCGAGGTGCCCGCCGATAGCCCGAATAGACCGCTGGCC
>JBBSVG010000539.1:0-2927 GCA_038233775.1 Bacteroidota bacterium
CGGCCAGCGCGCTGGCGATGGATAAGGTGCTGTGCAAGGCGATTTTGCGCTCGCACGGCTTCGATCTGGCGCCCGAGATCGTCGTGTACCGCGCCCGATTCGAGGTCGATCCCGGCGGCGTGCTCGATGAAGCCGAGCGGTTGGGCTACCCGATGTTCGTCAAACCGGCCAACCTCGGCTCGTCGGTCGGGATCAGCAAGGCGCACGACCGGACCGAACTCCGCGCCGCGCTCGAACTCGCCTGCGGATACGACCGCAAGGTGCTCGTCGAAGGGTTCATCGACGGTCGCGAGATCGAGGTCGCCGTGCTCGGCAACGACGACCCAGAAGCGAGCCTGCCCGGCGAAGTCGTCCCGGCGAAGGAGTTTTACGATTACGAGGCGAAGTATCAGGACGTCGGCAGCGTGACCGAGGTCCCGGCCAACCTGACCGCCGAGCAAACCGCGACCGTGCGCGATCTGGCGCTGCGGGCGTTCGCGGCGGTCGATGGCGCGGGCATGGCGCGGGGCGATTTCTTCCTCCGCCGCGACACCGGGACGTTTGTGCTGAACGAGATCAACACGATCCCCGGCTTCACCCCAATCTCGATGTACCCGACCATGTGGCAGGCAACCGGTCTGTCCTACGGCGGCCTGATCGACCGATTGGTCGCGCTCGCCCTCGACCGCCACCGCGACACCGCCCGCAACCGCGTCTGATTTCTGTTCTCGAACCCCTCAGCCTATCAGCACCAAATATCTCCGTTCGTGGTGAGCCTGGGCGGTGGCGTTCCGCTACCGCAGAATCCACAACGGAGCCTCCACCGCCGTCCTTCGACGGGCTCACGACGAGCGGGCGCCTCATCTTTTCGGAGCGTAACCATGACCGATCTCGCGTATCCCATCGGCCGCTTTCAGTTCGACGGCGACCTGTCAGACGGCGCCCGCGCCCGGCAAATCGACGCCATCGCGGCGCTTCCCGGTCAGCTTCGCGCTGCCGTTGCTGGGCTGACGGACGCGCAGCTCGACACGGTGTACCGGTCCGGCGGCTGGACGGTTCGGCAGGTCGTGCATCACCTCGCCGACAGCCACATGAACAGCTACATCCGCTTCAAGCTGGCGCTGACCGAGGACGCGCCGACGATCAAGCCGTACGACGAAGCCCGCTGGGCCGAGCTGCCCGACACGGCCGCGACGCCGGTTGAAACCTCGCTTTCGTTGCTGGACAGCTTGCACGAGCGATGGGTGAACCTGTTGCGCGGGATGACGGCGGCCGACTTCGCCCGGACGTTCCGCCACCCGGAGCGCCCCGCCCCGATGCCGCTCGGCCAAGCGCTCGGGTTGTACGGCTGGCACGGCGCGCACCACACGGCGCACATCACCGGGCTGCGGAGGCGTGAAGGGTGGTGACTCGACCCCGTCTCGACCCGACCGACGGCGCCCGGCGCGAGGTGCCGACGGATCTCGGCTTCGGCTCGGTCGTTTCGCAGAACAGCCGCGCCCGGTTGCTGAATCGCGACGGCTCGTTCAACGTCCGCCGCGTCGGGCTGGGGCCGATTGCGACGCTGAACCTGTATCACACCTCTTTAACGACGACGTGGCCGCGCTTCATCGCCGTGCTCGGGGTGCTGTACCTGCTGACGAACGTCGTCTTTGCCGCGCTCTACATGGCGTGCGGTGACGGGGCGATAGCCGGTCCGCGCGACCCCGGCGCGATGGGCCGCTGGGCGCAGGCGTTCTTCTTCAGCGTCGAGACCATCGGGACCATCGGTTACGGCCACATCACGCCGGCGAATCTGGCGGCGAATCTGGTCAACACGGTCGAGGCGTTCGTCGGGATGCTCGAAGTGGCGCTGCTGACGGGGTTGATGTTCGCCCGGTTCGCCCGACCGGTGGCGCGGGTGATCTTCAGCCGCAAGGCCGTCGTCGCGCCGTATCAGGGGATCACCGGGCTGATGCTTCGGGTCGCCAACGGGCGGAACAGCCAGATTCTCGAGGTCGAGGCCAAGCTGCAATACACATGGATGAACAAGCGGCCCGACGGCCGGACGCTGCGCGATTTCGCCGTCCTGCCGCTCGAACGGCAACACGTCACGTTTTTTCCGCTGGCGTGGACGCTGGTCCACCCGATTGACCCGGCAAGTCCGCTCCATGGGCTAACGCACGACGATTTGGTCGCCCGAGACGCCGAGTTTCTCGTCATGCTCTCCGGCACCGACGAGACGTTCGCTCAGGTCGTTTACGCCCGCTCGTCGTACAAACCGAGCGAGATCGTCTGGGGCGCGAAGTTCTCGAACCTGTTCAACCCGGTCGCCATCAAGGAAAACCTGACCGTCGATATCAGCCGGTTGCACGAGATCGAGCCAGTCTGAGTCGGCCGGACCGCCCGTCCGCTTGGCACCATCTTTTCACGATGGGGCCTATTGGTGTTCCCCTTTTCGTTGACTTTACCGACCGATTCATGTCGCTTGCCGCCGAGATCGCCCGCCGCCGGACGTTCGCCATCATCTCGCACCCGGACGCGGGCAAGACGACGCTGACCGAGAAGTTTCTGCTCTACGGCGGCGCCGTCCATCTGGCCGGTTCGGTTACGGCGCGGAAGAACCAACGCGCCTCGACTTCGGACTGGATGGAATTAGAACGCAAACGCGGCATCTCTATTTCATCGACGGTGCTGCAGTTCGACTACGACGGCTACCGGGTCAACCTGCTCGACACGCCGGGACACGAGGATTTCTCGGAAGACACGTACCGCGTCCTGACCGCCGTCGATGCGGTCGTGATGGTCATCGACGGGGCGAAAGGGATCGAGGCGCAGACGCGAAAGCTGTTCGAGGTCTGCCGCCGTCGCGAGGTGCCGATCTTCACGTTCATCAACAAACTCGACCGGCCGACGCTGGAGCCGCTGGAACTCATGGACGAACTCGAGCGCGTGTTGGGCATCGCCGC
>JBBSVG010000540.1:0-2923 GCA_038233775.1 Bacteroidota bacterium
CGCCCGGATCATCGCGTAGAGGCCGAGAGTCGACCAGAATAGATAGTCCGGCTCGGTCATGTAGGTGAACGAGAGGTTGACAAAGACCGGATTGGCGACGAGGCAGAGGGTTGCCGCCGCCGCCGCCCACGGGTTCGCGCCGAGCCGTCGAGCCGATGCGTAGAGCAGCAACGAAGCGCCGATTCCGGTCAACAGGCTGAACACACGCAGGTGGACGAACGAGTAGCCGAACAGCGCACTCACCAGCCACCCCTGCCAGGTATGACCGATAAGCGTCATCGCCGGCCAGAAGCCGGTCCGCAGCTCACCCGTCTCGAGCAGGAACTTCACCGGTAGCGCATACGACCAGTCATCGTTCAGCGGAAACTCGCCCTGCACGCCGATGACCTGAACGTACACAGCCCAGACAAGCAGGATGAAGCCAATCAGGCCGAGGCTCAGGCCGCCCATTCGTCTCATCGTTGAACCTCGTAAAGCACACCATTTGAGCTGCGAAGCCGCTCATGAAGAAAGGGAAACGGTCGCCAGTCTGGTCGGTCGGACCAGACCCAGCGGACTCGATAGGTACGCACGCCAGCCTCGGCCGAATCAGTCGGCAGGCCGTCGAAGAATCGTCGGCACAGGTTGCCGCGCAGATGCAACTGGCTCAAATCAGCCAGGCTCTGCTCCGGGAAGGCGTCGCCACCGGTCGAGACAACGGCTGGCTGGGCGGCGAGATGCGCGCCGAGGGAGAGCGAATCGCCGTTGTCGAGCCGGTTCAGCACCGATTCATCGGCTGAACGGCTCCCCTGGTGGACGAGATCGGCGGCCCGCAGGACGTCGGGCGGAACGGTGATCCAGTCGGCTTCTCGGGTGACGGCCAGCGATAGACGGGCGGGCTGATAGAGATAGCCAGCCAGCAGCGCAACGGCCGCCAAGCCGACGAGTCCGCGCACCACCGGTGAGCGGTTGCTCAACCTCCGACGCCACTCCGGCCACGCCAGCACGACCAACCAGAGGGCCAGCGCCGACAGGAGGCCGTTGCCGATCTCCAGGAACTGATGCAACTGATTGCTCCCGATGTTGCCCTCGTAATGGATGGCGACCAACTCCGGCAACACAGTCGCGCCGACGGCCAACCCAGCAACCAGTGCGAGAAGCCGGCGTCCCCATGCGTCCAGCCGCCGCCAGGCTGCTGCCCAGCCAGCCAGCCCGATCAGTCGCGGCCCGAGCTTCAATGCGGGCAGCACGACGAGCCCGAGCAGCGTCAGGCCGAGGGCGCGACCGCTCATCGACGCGACCGACGAACCGCCAGCCCGCAGCCAGACACGCAGAATGGCGGCTGCATAGCCCTGCGTGTCGAGCGAAAGATCGGTCGTGATCTGCGGGTAGATCAGCGCCACCAGTCCCGAGGTGGTGTAGCGCAGCGTGTCGAGGCCCAGCACGGGCGAGCCGCTGAACGAGCGATGCCCGATCCAGATCTGCTCGATCACGAACGGCAGTTGCGCCACTGCCAGCCAGCCGGTCAGCTCAATCCATCGTCGGCTCAATGGGCGCCTTTCCGGCTGCGAGCGGGTGCGCCACCATGAGAACCCGGCCACGAGCGCCATCCCAATGTCGAGCAGCACGATGGCGAACACCTTGGTGAACGGCAGCACCAGGCCGATCAGGATCAGCCCGACCGTCACGCGCCGGCGGGCGACCGGCTCGGCGCCATCGAGCAGCAGCGTCAGCGCTTGAATCAGCAGCGCAAACCCGATCAGCGTCGGGTTGCGGTACGGGATGCTCAGCCACGGTTGCGCCCCGTAGCGGATGATGGTTGGGTCGAGCGTCGGCCAGAGGTAGCCGCCCCAGAACAGAGCCGTACCGAGCGCAATCCAGCCGAGCCGCCTGGCCCCGACGGTTCGCTCGATCCACCCCCACAGCAGCAACGCCGCCCACCATGTCAGGGTCAGCGGCATCAACACCTGACCGATGAGCAGTTGGGCGCCGCTTTCGCTCGGTAGCCACGGCGATGCGCCGGCCATCATCAGGTGGACGGCGTAATGGTAATTCAGCAGCCCCTGAGTCGCGCCACCCGTCGTGACGAACGGTGTTGCCGCCGGCAGTCCGTGGTGGGCAAGCGTCCCGACGACGGCGGACTGGAAGAACCCTTCGGAGGTCGCCGCCGCGCTGCGGTAGCGAAGCGCGCCGTCGGGGTCGAGCCGCACATCGGTCAGCGCCGTCGCCGCCAGATAGAGCGCTGGCAGAATCAGCACGATGATCACGGCTTGCAGCGTCCGTCCATCCACGACAGGTGCCAGAGCCGTGTACACGGGCCGTCGTCGAATCGCCCAGATCGGCAGCACGACGAGCACCAGCCACGGCAAGACGATTCCACCGTCCGGGCGGGTTGTCAGCAGCAGGTTGAGACCGCTGGCGGCAAGGGAAAGAAGCGCACCGAGCGTCCAGCTCCAGCCGACGGCGCCGGCCACGCCGGGCGGTCGCCAGCCGGTTGCCACTTCACCGGCCGTCTGTTGCCAGCCGCTCAGATCGAACCGTGCTTCGAGCAGCGTGCCGGGCAGCAACACTTGAAGCATCAGCCAGCCGCCGTACCGGAGCGCCAGCGACCCGCCGTGCGGCCCGAGCGTTGGCCCGACGAGATCGAGCAGCCAGACCGCCAGCACGCCGGTCCAGAGCACAACGAGCAGCAGCCGAAATGTCGCCTGCTGCTCGGCTCGAACCGGCCGACGCCAGCGGGTCGGATCAGAAGCGGATGTCGAAGAGCCGCTGGCAGCCATAGAGGTTGATCAGGATGGACAGCAGCCCGAGCCCGAGCGCCCAGGCGGGGTGAACCTGCGGACGTTTCAGCACAACGAGCAAGAGCAGCAGCGGGACGAGATCGAACAGGTAACGGGCGCCGAACTGGACCCAGCCGGTGCCCATCAGCATCAGGATCGGCAGC
>JBBSVG010000541.1:0-2923 GCA_038233775.1 Bacteroidota bacterium
CTGTCAAGAGCCCGAGAGAGGCGACGTTTCGGCTGCGCCGGGTCGTGACGATTCTGGACAAGGAAGGGCGCGACGACGGGCAGATGGCGGTCTCGTACGACAATCGGATGTTCAAGCTCAAGTCGCTCACCGGCAAGCTGCGCGACGAGACCGGCCACGTCGTCCGCTCGTTGGGCAAAGACGATCAGTTCGACCGCAGCATCATCGGCGGCAGTACACTCTACGACGACAGCCGCGTTCGGGTCGCCACCCTAACGAGCGACCGCTATCCGTACACCGTCGAGTTCGCCTACGAACTGGAGTACAATGGGCTGATCAACTGGCCGTCTTGGTCGCCGCAAGAGTCCGATCAAGGCGTCGAGCAGGCCAGTTACACGCTGACCGTTCCGGCCGATCTTGGCTTCCGCCAAACGGTCCGCAACGGGACGCTGACTCCGGCTGAGCAGACCTCTGGTGACAAACGGACGCTGCGCTGGTCGGTTGCCAACCTCGCGCCGCTGCCCGACGAGCCGATGAGTCCGCCGTGGACTGACCGGGCGCTGATCCTGATGCTCGCCCCGAACGCGTTCGAGGTGGAGGGCCATCCCGGCCGGATGGACACGTGGGCCGGGTTGGGCGCGTGGGTCGATGGACTGGCGGCCGGGCGCGACGCGCTGCCCGAGGCGACGCTGACCGAGGTTCAGCGGCGAACCGCTGGCGAGCAGACCGCCGTCGGCAAGGCGCGGCAGCTTTACGCGTACATGCAGGAAACGACGCGCTACGTCAACGTCTCGCTCGGGATCGGCGGTTGGCAGCCATACGACGCGACCTACGTCGCCACCCGTGGCTACGGCGATTGCAAGGCGCTGACGAACTACATGCGGTCGATGTTGAGCGCTGTCAACGTGCCGTCGTACCCGGCCTTCATTCGGGCTGGCGCCGAGGTGCCCGACATCGCGACCGATTTCAGCGCCAACCAGTTCAACCACGTCATCCTCTGCCTGCCGACCGCCGACGGCGGGGTGCGCGACACGACTTGGCTCGAATGCACCAGCCAGACGGTCCCGTTCGGCCAGTTGGGCACTTTTACCGAGGGTCGCCACGCGCTGGTGCCGCTGCCCGACGGCGCCCGACTCGTCCGCACGCCGATGAGCGTCCCGGCCGACAACGGTCAGCGCCGCCGGGCCGAGGTCACGCTGGCCGCTTCCGGCGACGCGACGGCGACCATCGTCACCCGCTACACCGGGGCGCAGGCCGACAACGTGCGCGGCCAGCTGGCCGATGCGACGCCGCTCGAGCGCGACACCTGGCTGCGCGAGCAGATCGACACGCCGGGGCTGCAACTGGTCAGAACCGATTTCTCTGCTGTTGAGCGCCACGAGCCGGTCGTCGAGCTGCCCGCCGAGGTCAAGCTCGGTCGCGTCGCGCCGCGCACCGGCGCCCGGTTGTTCCTCAAGCCGAACCTGTTCGAGCGGTGGGGCGCGGTCCCGGCGCCAATGTCGAAGCGGACCCAACCGGTCCGACGAGCGGGCGGCTACGTCGATGCCGACACGGTCACGATTCACCTGCCCGCCGGGTTCATGCTCGAAGCAGTGCCCGATCCGGTCCACGTCGAGAGCGCATTCGGGATGTACGAATCGCGGTCAACCGTCGCCGACGGCGTCCTGACTTACACCCGGCGGCTCGAGATGCGCCCCGGCACCCACCCGGCCAGCGCCTACGCCGACTACCGGACGTTCGTCCAAGCCATCGTCAAAGCCGACGGCGCCAGCGCGGTGCTCGTCCCGCGCTAATCGCTGCGGCGGGTCGGCCTGACAGTTGCGGCGCGCCCGGCACTCAACCTTCCGTTCACCGAATAGCTGCCTTTCTCCCCATGCCGACAGACATCAAGCCCGCCAGCGGCAAGCTGGGCATCCTCACGCCGGGCCTCGGGGCCGTGGCGACGACCTTCATCGCCGGTTGCATCGCCGCCCGGAAAGGGATGGCTAAGCCCATCGGCTCGTTGACGCAGATGGGCACCATCCGGCTGGGCAAGCGGACCGATAACGAGTCGCCGCTGATCCGCGATTTCGTCCCGCTGGCCGGGTTGGACGATCTGGTTTTCGGCGGCTGGGATGTGTACGCCGAGAACGCCTACGAGTCGGCGATGCACGCGGGCGTGCTCGACAAGGATTTGCTCAACGGGATCAAGGACGAGCTGGAGCAGATCGTCCCGATGGCCGCCGCGTTCGATCAGCACTACGTCAAGCGGCTGCACGGGCCGAACGTCAAGCCGCAGACGAACAAGGCCGAACTGGCCGAGGCGCTGCGGCAGGACATCCGCGATTTCAAGACGAAGCACGGCTGCGACCGGCTGGTGATGGTCTGGTGCGGCTCGACCGAGATATTCTTGCAGCAGTCGGCGGTGCATGAGTCGATTGAGGCGTTCGAGGCGGGCTTAAAGGCAAACGATCCGGGCATCGCGCCGTCGATGCTCTATGCCTACGCCGCGATCTGCGAAGGCGTCGCCTACGTCAACGGGGCGCCGAACCTGTCGTGCGATTTTCCGGCGATGGTCCAGTTGGCCGAGCGCGAGAGCGTCCCGGTGTTCGGCAAGGACTTCAAGACCGGTCAGACGCTGCTGAAGACGGTGCTCGCGCCGATGTTCAAGGCCCGGATGCTCGGTGTCGCCGGCTGGTACTCGACCAACATTTTGGGCAACCGCGACGGCGAGATCCTCGACGACCCCGAGTCGTTCAAGACCAAGGAGGAGTCGAAGCTCGGCGTGCTGGAGTACATCCTGCAACCCGATCTATACCCCGACCTGTACAAGAACATGTACCACAAGGTGCGGATCAACTACTACCCGCCGCGCGGTGACAACAAGGAAGGGTGGGACAACATCGACATCTTCGGCTGGCTCGGGTATCCGATGCAGATCAAGGTCGATTTTCTCTGCCGCGAC
>JBBSVG010000542.1:0-2921 GCA_038233775.1 Bacteroidota bacterium
AACTGAAACGCCTTTTAAACAAATGGTTAAATCGCACGACCGATAAGCCTTCACCTCGCCCCGCTCGACCCGCCTCACGCGGCGGCATGAAACCAAGTTTTTACCCGGCGGGAGGAGAGGTAAACGAGCAGCAGCGCGACGATGGGGACGCCGATCCACGCGGCCGGTTCGGTGCCGAACACGGCGTTGCCCAGATCGCCGATGCCGTTGGCGACCAGCAGCGCGACGCCCAGCCGATAGCCCCACCGCTTGCCGGTAAAGAACCCGTAGGCCGACCCCGCACAGACGGCGCAGACGACGATCAGGAGCACCGGCGCCCACCCGCCCAACGACGCGAACCCGACCCGCGCCTGCGGCTTGATCAGCCAGATCGGTTCGAGCACGCCGCCGGGTGTGAGCAGCGAGACGGCCGAGAGGCCGCTCATCAGCACGCCGAACAGGAAGAACAGCCCCAGCGCCGTGACCCCGCCGGGCCGCCGGTCAGCGCGCCCGGCCGACATCGTCCGCCATGAGCCCCACCTGAGCGGTTGCGGCCGATTCGTCCGCCCCGACGCGCTCGGCCAGCACGCGCAGGGCCAGCACCTCCGCTCTGGATGTGGCTTCTTCGGCAGACGCGCCGTAGGCCAGCACGCCGGGCAATTCGGGCACTTCGGCCAGCCAGCGGCCGTCCGCCTCGCGCTCACACTCGATGGTGACGGTCACGCTCTGGCTCCTTAAAATCGGGTTGATGACCGCTGAACATATTGCATTTTCGGCGATAAGGCAACCTTTTCCGCGACCGGAGATCAGCCGGCTTGTCGCGCCCAGCGGATGAGGTCGGCGTAGGACGGCTTCTTTCCGCTCATCAGGATGCCGACGCGGTAGATGCGGCCGGCCAGCCACGCGAGGCCGTAGATCGTCGCGCCCATCAGGATGAACGAGAGTGCGATCTGCCAAGCGGGCACCGTCGTCGCGGCGATCCGAACGGTCATCAGGATCGGCGAAAACAGCGGGACGAGCGAAAGGACGGTCGCGAGGCCGCCGTTCGGGTCTTTCAGCACCTGCATGATAAACATCATCGTCATGATGATCGGCAGGATGATCGGCAGTTGCAGCGCTTGGGCGTCGGAGAGTTCATCGACGGCCGAGCCGATGGCCGCGTAGAGCATCGCGTACATGAAGAAGCCGAAGATGAAGTACAGCGGCGCGAAGATGAAGATCGAGCCGGGGATGTGCGGCAGCTCGAACCCGCCCGGCATCGCGGCGCCACCGGCGGCGGCCCCGTGCGGCGCCATGTTGGCGAGCAGCGGTCCGGCGACCGTCAGCAGGGCAAACGAGGCGATCATCCAGACGGCGAACTGGGTCAGCCCGACGGCGCCGATGCCGAGCACCTTGCCGAGCATCAGCTCAATCGGCCGGACGCTCGAGATGATGACCTCGACGATCCGGCTCTGCTTCTCCTCGATCACGCCCTGCAACACCATCGCGCCGTAGATCAGCATCAGTACATAGATCAGCAGCCCAACGCCGTAGCCGAGCGCGGCGAGCACCTCGGGTGCGTCGGCCTCGTCCTTCCCGCCAGCCGCCGACAGCTTGCGGCTGCGAACCTCGACCTCGCTGCCAGCGATCTCGCGCACGTCCTGTCCGACGCCCGCCCGCTCGAACCGAACCTCGCGCACCGCCCCGGTTACCGCTCGGGCGATCCCGCCGCTGAGGGCGAAGCCGCCGCCGCCGCGACCGTAGTACGTCGCCTCGCCCTTGCCGTCGAGCAGTTGGGCGGGCAGGACCAAGTAGCCGTCGAGCGCTTTCCGTTCAACCTGCGCCCGGAGCGAATCGACCGGCAACGCGGTGGCATCGGTGAAGGCCAGCGCGTCGGTCGAGGTCAGCTTCGGCATGACGACGCCGGTCGAATCGACCACCGCCAGCCTCGTCGTCGAGTCCTTGCTCATCGTCGCGATCAGCACCGGCAGAAACAGCATCAGCGCGAACCCAAGCGGCGCAATCAGTGTCCCGATCAGGAACCCCTTGCTCGTGATCCGCTGGACGTATTCCCGCTGCGCGACGGTCAGAATTGGGTTGGACATGGAGGAGAATGCAGAATGAGGAATGCGGAATGATGAATCTGAAGAGAGCGCTGGAACGGCGATTTCGGATTGATGATCGCGGATTGATGAAACGGCGGCTCGGCGCTGTTATCGTGCTTCAGCGCCGGTCTCCGTTCGTGGTGAGCCTGGGCGGTGGCGTTCCGCTACCGCAGAATCCATGAACGGAGCCACCGCCGCCGACAGCTTCCGTTCGCCGTTGCCGTTCTCTTGCCGTGAGCTGATAGCTGTTAGCGTCCGTTGCCGTTCGTCGCCTGCCCCACCGTTTGAATAAAGATCTCGTTCAGGCTCGGTTCGACGAGTTCGAAGCGGTGGATATCGACCGTGCGGAGGGCGTGTTCGAGCAGCGTCCGCGACTGGAGGCCGTCGGTCAGCCGCAGTTCGACCGACTGGGGGCCGCGCTCGACGATCCGGGCGCCAGCGGGCAGCGTGTCGAGAAACTCGGGCGCCCCGGCGAACTCGAGCCGGACGGTGTCGCGGCCGAACCGGCGCTTGACCTCGCGCAGGCCGCCTTGCAGCACCGCGCGACCGCCGTCGAGCAGGCAGATGTCGTCGCACAGCTTCTCGACCTGCTCCATCCGGTGCGTCGAGAAGAGGATCGCTTTGCCAGCGGTGCGGCGTTCGAGAATGATGTCGTTGAGCAGTTCGGCATTGATCGGATCGAGGCCGCTGAGCGGTTCGTCGAGCACGAGCAGGTCGGGTTCGTGCAGCAGCGTGGCGATGAACTGAACCTTCTGCTGCATCCCTTTGGAGAGGTCCATCACCTTTTTGCCGGTCCAATCGGCGGCGCCGAAGCGGTCGAGCCAGGTCATCGTCCGGCGCTTGGCCTCGTCGCCGGAC
>JBBSVG010000543.1:0-2910 GCA_038233775.1 Bacteroidota bacterium
CGTTCATCGTGACGCAGGTGCAGGGGATGAAGAAAAACGGGATCGGCGGCTACGCGGTCGGATTGGTCCCGCACGGCGTCCCGGCGTTCGTCATCCCGCTGATGATCATCGTCGAGTTCGTCGGCCTGTTCACCAAGCCGTTCGCCTTGACGATCCGGCTGTTCGCCAACATGACGGCCGGTCACGTCATCATTCTCAGCTTGCTTGGGCTTGGGTTCATCCTGCAATCGTATGCGGTGATGAGCATCGGCGTGGTGTTCTCGCTGCTGATTTACCTGCTCGAGCTGTTCGTCGCGTTCCTGCAAGCCTACGTGTTCACCATGCTCTCGGCGCTGTTCGTCGGCATGGCGATCCATCAGGAGCATTGATCGGCGTTCCCGTTTGCCTTACCCGTAACAACTCCCCCGACTGACGAACGAACGGATCGGGGACCGTCAAACCAAGCCACCGGCAGTTACCGTCCGGGGCAGCATCAGGAGATTTCGATGGCTTTGGCCTTGCTTCAAGAGATGGCGACGACCGCGCAGGTCATGTCGAACCCGGTCAACATGGCGTACCTGTCGGCTGGTCTGGGCGCCGGTCTGGCCGCTATCGGCGCCGGAATCGGCATCGGGACGCTCGCCAAGGGCGCGATGGAGGGCACCGCCCGTCAGCCCGAGGCCGCCGGTGACATTCGGACGTCGATGATCATCGCCGCCGCGCTGATCGAGGGTGTCGCCCTGTTCGCCGCCGTCATCTGCATCCTGCTGGCGCTCAAGTAGCCGCCCGGCAGGTCCATCGTTGATCCCGTCGCCAGCCGACGGTTGGGTCCGCTGCGATCCGACCGTCGGCCCAGCGACCGCGACGGGCTTTCGTTTACCGCTCATCCCCGACCCATGACGCTCGCTTCCCTGTTCAACCTGTCCCTATTCTTCCTGCAACACGAGGAAGTCGCCGGGGAACACAAGGCCGGTCTGCTCGACGTGGACACGGGCCTGATCGTCTGGACGCTGGTCACGTTCTTCCTGCTGCTGGTTGTGCTCAGCCGGTTCGTCTGGAAGCCGGTGCTGACGGCGCTGAACACCCGCGAAGAAGGCATCCAAACGGCCATCGAGCGCTCCGAACAGGCGCGCGCCGAGGCCGAGCAACTGTTGGCGCAGAACAAGGCCGTCATGGCCGAGGCCGAGGCGACCCGCAGCAAGATGCTCCGCGAGGCTCGGGAGGACGGCGAGCGGCTGCGGCAAGAGCAACTGACGGCGTTACAGACCGACCTGAATCGGCAGCGCGACCAAGCGCGGCTGGATATCGGGCGGGAGAAAGATGCGGCGTTGGCCGCGCTGCGGACCGAGGTCGCCAACCTCGCCATCTCGGCCACCGAGAAGCTGATCGAGGCCAATCTCGACGCCCAAAAGGCTGAACAACTGGTCAACACGGTCCTGACCGACCTGAACAACAGCCCGGCCACCGGTCGGCCGACGGCTTAAGGATCGCCATGAGCAACGTTGCCGACCGCTACGCCAAAGCGTTGATGGAGCTGTCCGCCGAGCAGAACACGACCGATCCGCTCGCGACCGAACTGGCCGAAATGGGCCAGACGATCTCCGGCTCTCGCGACCTGCGGGTGTTTCTCGGCTCACCGCTGGTCAAAGCCGACAAGAAAGGCGCGGCGCTGCACGCCGTCTTTTCGCAAGCCTCGCAGGTCGTCGAGCGGCTGATCGATCTGCTCGTTTCCAAAGGCCGCGAAGCCGAGTTGCCCGCCATCGTGACCGCGTTCGGCCAGCTGCACGACCGGGCGCGGAAGATCGGTCGGGCGGAAGTCACCAGCGCCGCGCCGCTTTCGGACGCGCAGCGGAGCCGACTGAAGGCCGAGCTTGAGGGCCGCTCCGACGGCGGAACGGTCGAGTTGACCTACCGCGTCGATCCGAGCTTGCTCGGCGGACTCGTCATCAAGCAGGGCGACACCGTTCAGGACGGCTCGCTCCGCTACCAGTTGGAGAAGCTGCGCGAGCAGCTCATCACGGGCGGCGCGCCGATCAGCAACTGATGTGATTCGCACGGGAACCCGGCGCATCGGCGCTGTGTCCCGCTTTTCTGCACTCCAAATCCCTGAGCGTTATGGCTGAAGTCAGGCCCGATGAAGTCAGCGCCATCCTGCGGCAGCAGTTGGCCGGCTTCGAGAAGGAAGTCGATACCTACGACGTGGGCACCGTGCTCCAGGTCGGCGACGGCATCGCCCGCATCTACGGGCTGGGCCAGGTCATGGCCGGTGAACTCGTCGAGTTCACCCGCGCCGACGTGACGGGCATGGTGCTCAACCTCGAGGATGACAACGTCGGCGCGGTGCTGTTCGGCGATTTCAACAAGGTCAAGGAAGGCGACGAGGTCCGCCGGACCAAGACCATCGCCTCGCTGACCGTTTCCGACGCGATGCTCGGCCGGGTGATCGACCCGCTGGGCAAGCCGATTGACGACCGGGGACCGATCTCGACCGAGGGCGGCGAGCTTCGCTTCATCGAGACGAAAGCGCCCGGCGTGATCTTCCGCGCCCCGGTCAAGGAGCCGTTGCAGACCGGGATCAAGGCCATCGACTCGATGATCCCGATTGGTCGCGGCCAACGCGAGCTGATCATCGGCGACCGGCAGACGGGCAAAACCGCTGTCGCGCTCGACACGATCATCAACCAGAAGGGCAAGGGCGTCGCCTGTATCTACGTCGCCATCGGGCAGAAGAACTCGACCGTCGCGGGCATCGTCCGCACGCTCGAGCAGAACGGCGCAATGGCGTACACCTGCATCGTCAACGCCTCGGCGTCCGATCCGGCGCCGCTGCAATTCATCGCCCCGTACACCGGCGCGGCCATCGGCGAGCACTTCCGCGACACCGGTCGCCACGCGCTCGTCGTCTATGACGACCTCTCGAAGCACGCCGTC
>JBBSVG010000544.1:0-2901 GCA_038233775.1 Bacteroidota bacterium
ATCCGTTCAGTCGCGGCGCCTACGCCTACATCCTAACCGGCGGCCTCGACGCCCCGGCGAAGCTGGCCGCACCAGTCGCCGACACGCTCTTCTTCGCTGGCGAAGCGACGCACTTTGAAGGCGAACTCGGCGTCGTCCACGGCGCCCTTGTCACCGGCGAACGCGCGGCAAGGGAGGCGTTGGGGAAATGATGGAACGGCGATTTCAGATTGCTGATCGCGGATTGATGAAACGGCGGTGCGGCGCTGTTGCTGGATGACAGCCTATCTCCGTTCGTGGTGAGCCTGGGGCGCTGGGCGTCGCCCGCGCCTGAATCCACAACGGAGCCGCCGCCACCAACCGCTTTCGTTGCCGTTTCCTGCCGTGAGCTGATAGCTGACAGCTGACGGCTGATAGCTTTCCTGCCGCCTCATTTCGCGCCCACCGGCACGTCGGGTTCGGCGGTGATCGGTTGGCCAGCGGCTTCGAGCGGGGCGACGAAGTTCGACAGGCGCAGCGCCATCGGGACCGGATCGGTCGAGGTCGAGTCGCGCTGGTAGAACGTGACGGAGCAGTTCGCCACGTCCTCGTCGCGGTCGATGGTCAGAATCTGCCCCTCGGTCATCCCCTCGAGCAGATAGCGAAAGCAGAGCACGACGACGGAGTGGCAGACGATCAGGACGCGCTCGCCGCGATGCTCACGGGTCAGCGTGTCGAGCACCGAGCGGAGCCGCAAGATCACATCGCACCAACTCTCGCCGCCGGGCGGACGATGGTAGAATTTGCCGAGCACGGTCCGAAGTCGGGCTTGATCGGGGAACTGGGCGGCGATCCCGCGCTTGGTCAACCGGTCGAGAATGCCGAACTCGCGCTCGCGCATCCGCTCATCGAGGTGCAGCTTCAGGTGATCCAACCCAGCCGCATCGAGCAGCTTGGTCGCCGTGGCGCACGCCCGCAGATATGGCGAGGCGAGGGCGACGGTCGGCCGCTCGGCCTCGGGCAGCGCACCGAACCAGCGACCAAGCGCGGCGGCTTGCTGTTCACCGAGCGCCGACAGCGGCACATCCACGTCCCGAGTCTCCAGCGCGATCTCCGCCAGCCCGGCCGCTTCGGCTTCGACACGGGCGACGTTGCCCGCGCTCTCGCCGTGCCGCACGATCCAGAGACATTCCGGCCACGTTGCCTTTCCGCTCATCGCTCACTCCCGCTCGTTGTCGTATCGCCCCAACGTCGGACAACGGCGGGCGGTTTCCCGTCAGCGAACGAGCGCGCCGCCTTTCATAACGAGCCGAACCTGACGCAGCGCCAAGATGTCGGCGGTCGGATCACCGGTCACGGCGACGAGATCGGCCAGCAGTCCGACCCGAACCGAGCCGAGTTTGCTGTCGAGATGAAGCATCCGCGCCCCATCGCTTGTCGCGGCCTTCAACGCGGCCAGATTCGAGGTGCCATACGCGACCATCAACTCCAGCTCCCGAGCGTTGTTGCCATGAGCGAACACGCCGACATCGCTGCCGTTGAGCAGCTTGACCCCGGCCGCGAGGGCGAGTTTGAAACTCACGCGCTTGGTTTTGATCCGCGTCGGTTCGGTCGCTGGGTCGCCGCTCCAGCCGCGCTGGCGACTGACCGCGTCACCGGCGGCAATGGTCGGGCAGAGCGCGACGCCGCGTTCGGCCATCAGCTTGAACACCTCGGCCGTCCCGCCGTCGCCGTGCTCGATGGTCTCGACCCCTGCCAGAATCGCCCGACGCATCCCTTCGGCCGTCGCGGCGTGAGCGGTGACTGGTCGGCCAGCGGAACGGGCAATCGCGACAAGTTGGGTCAACTCTTCGAGCGTGAACGTCGGGACCGTGCCGCCCGAGGGACCGAACCGGCCGTCCGCATAGACCTTGATCCAGTCGGCGCCGTGGCCGATCTGTTCGCGCACGACTCGGGTCACGCCCTCGATCCCGTCGGCTTCTTGGGCGCCCTGCGGCGTGTCGAAGGCGTAGCCGTTGGGTCCGTACGATCCGGTCGCGACGATGGCTTTCGTGGCGACGAGCAACCTCGGCCCCGGCACGATTCCCTGATCAATCGCCGCTTTCAGCCCGACATCGGCGTACCCGGCGCCCTCGGTGCCCAAATCGCGGAACGTGGTGAACCCGGCCCGCAGCGTCGTGTTCGCGGCGGCGACGGCCCGAACGGTGCGGAGCGCGACCGACTCGTGCAGCACTTGCTCGTCCCAAGTTGCTTCATCGTACGGATGGAGAAACAGGTGCCCGTGGCCTTCGATCAAGCCGGGCAAGAGCGTCGCGCCGGGGAGCCGGATCGTCGTGTCGGCGGTGGCGCCAACCGTCGCGGCGGGACCGACCGCGTCGATCAAGCTGCCGCGCACCCGCACCGTCCAGCCCGAATGAATCGCCGCGCCGTCGAAGACGCGATCCGGGACGAGCAACGTTGTTCGGTCCGTCGGCTGGGCCAGCGCGAGCCGGGCGACGAGCAGCAGCAGCAGAGTCAGCGAAAATTTCATCGGGCGGAGGAGGTGTGGTCGGCGACGATCCGCCAGCCGTCGGGCGTGCGGCGGAGGAGCAAGGTGAACAGGCCTCCGGGGTTTCCGTCGACCGTTGCGAGCGCCCAGCGACCGAAGGCGAGGGCCGCATCGTCGCCGAGCGTCGTGACGGTCAGCTCGGAGAAGGTCAGCATTCCCATCGCCCGGCGGTCGGGGTACGAGCGGCGGTAGCGGGCGAGCGTCGAGTCGTAGCCGTAGGTGACGTGGCCGCCAGAGGCGAAGCGGAGCGAGTCGGAGCGCCAATACCCGGCCATGAAGCCGTCGATGGAACCGGCGTTCCACGCGGCCGTCTGGGTGCCGAGCAGCGAGCGGACCGTGGCGGCGGTTTGTCGGTCCCGCTCGGGATCGGGCTGCGACGCCGACCGACCGCCGGC
>JBBSVG010000545.1:0-2899 GCA_038233775.1 Bacteroidota bacterium
CCGGCCTCGGCCTCGCCATCGCCCGCAGCGTCGCCCAAGCCCACGGCGGCACGCTGACGGCCCACTCGCCCGGCCCCGGCAAGGGCAGCACGTTCGTCCTCACCTTGCCGATCAAGCGAAGCGACGAGTCGGATTGATGAAACGGCCGTCTCGTCGCGATCAGAAGCGGAACGAGACGCCGGCGCGGGCGGAGCGGGGCGTGCCGGGGGTGAAGTGCAGCTCGCTGATCGGCTCGGCCTCGCCCCGCAGACGGCTCTCGGTGTCGAATTGCGCCTCGTTCCACGTCACATCGAGCAGGTTCTCGACGGTGGCGTAGAGTTCGAGCGGACCGAACGGGTACGACGCCGAGAGGTCGGTCACGGCGTAGCCTTCTGCCCGGACGGTGTTCGTCTCGTTTGCCGGTCGGTCGCCGACGAGCCGCAGCCGGACGGCAAACAAGCCGCGACTGATCTTCGCTAAGGCGTTGGCCGTCAGCGTCACGTTCGGCGCGAGCGGGATGCGGTTGGCGCCGTCGGGTTCGTCGCGGAGTCGGCCGCGAGACACAGTCAGGTTGGCGCCGAAACCCAAATGGCGGAGCGGCTGAAGCTGCACCTCGAGGTCGATTCCCTGCCGCTGCGTCCGACCGCTCGGCTCGGTCGTCCCCTCGTCGCCGATATAGACCTGCTCGCTCTCCAGATCGAGTTGCCAGAGCGCGACGGCCAGCGCCAGCAGCGTCCCCGGATGACCGACGCGAGCGCCGACTTCGGCCCCGAACGCTCGCGGCAGCGCCCGGCCTTCGTTTCGGACGGCGACGCGGGCGTCGTTCGAGTGGAACCCGAGGCCAGCGTTGAGGAACAGGCTGGCCGAGCGGCCAAGCGGAACAGCGAGGTTCGCTTTGGGCGAAAAAAGCAGATTCGTCGTGACGCCTTGTGGTTGCTCGCCGGGAAACGCATGGTTCTCGACGTCGAACGAGAAGTAATCGGCCCGCAGCCCGAGCAGGATCTGGGCGAACGGGAGGACGATCTCCTGCTCAGCGTAGGGTCCAAGCTGCCGCTCTCGAATGGTCCCGAGCGCCTTCGTCTCCAGCCGCACCCGAGACGAATCGTGATAGAGCGCCGGCGCGATGTCGTCGTTGCGGAGCGTGGCGCCGTAGCGGGTCCGCATGACGGCCGGACCGAGTGACCAGCGGCGAGCGCCCTCGGCCCGAAGCGAGACCATCGTTCGGTCGTCGATCTGCTCGATCTCGTCGCCGCGCACGGAATCGGCGGCGAAGAGGGTGAAGTTCGAGTAGAGCCGGAACCGGTAATCGGTGACTGAGCCGACGAGGATGAACGGTGTGTCGCCGCCGGAGGAATAACGGAGGATGCCGGTCGTCCGGCTGGTTTGGCCGCCTTCGGTCGGGTCGATGGAGCCGAACCGGGTAATCAGCCCGCTATCGACGGCCCGCTGCGGCACTTGGCCGCTGGCGTTCCAGCCCGACGAGAACGTCAGCAGCGTCGCCGTCAGCGCCCCGTCGCCCACTTGCTGGTTGGCCCGCGCCATCAGGTTGAGCCGCTTGAACGCCTGCGATTGCTCGAAATACGAATCGGAGGCGAACAGCTCGCCACCGAAGTACGCCGTCAGCCCCGGCCGCAGCGACGGCGCCTTGAACAGCCCGACCGACCGGTAGGTGTTAAACTGGCCGCCCTCGAACTTGACGAGGCTCTGTTTCAGGCTGTCGGCCAGCCCGAAGACGATGGCACCGGCGGTCGCAAGGTCGCCGTAGCGGGCGAAGTACGGTCCCTTGTACACATCGACCCGATCCACCGCGTCGGGCATGACGAAGTGCAGATCGGCGTAGCCCTGCCCGTGGCCGTGCGAGACCATGTTGACCGGCGCGCCATCGACCGAGAGGTTCACGTCGGTCCCGTGATCGGCGTCGAAGCCGCGCAAAAAGATCTGTTCGGCCTTGCCGCCGCCGGCGTGCTGGGCGATGACCAACCCCGGCACGATCCGCAGGATGTCCTGCGCGGAGTTGCGCGGCTGCAGCGCGAAATCGGCCGCCCGAAACGTGGCGTCGCTGCCCGCCGAGTACGGCCGCTCGCCCTCGACCGAGACTTCGCCCAGCGTGTACGTCCGCGACGTGTCGGCAGACGAGGGCAGCACTTGAGCCCGAGCGGAAGCGCCGACGAGCAGCGCGGGGATCACCAACAGCAACGGTCGCAAACAGGCAGACATGGAGCACTCTCCGGTGAGGTGAGAAGGCGCCCGAGAGGACGGGCGAAGAGAAGGGACCAGCGGTTGGGACAGCGGAACGGGCGGCGTGAGCGGGATTGAGTCCGCAGCTTTCCTATGACTGAATTATTAAATCTGATTTAATAATATTTAGTTCCTGAAAAACGGGGTTGGGCAGCGGCACCCAACCCCGGTCGGACAGAGCAGCGAAACCGGCTACGGAATTACGGTTTCGTCGAAGCGAGCGCGGCAGCGACGGCGGGATCGCGTTGCCAGCGGGCAAGCAAGGCGCGGGCTTCCGGCGCGTGCTCAGGCGAGAACGTCGGGTTGAGCGCGAGCGCCTTCCGCATCCAGCTGGCAGCCTCGGGCAGTTTGCCCCGTGCCTCGGCGATCTTCGCGGCATGGTAGAACAGCATCGCATCCTGCGTCCCCAATCGGAGGGCGCGGGTCATCGGTGCGGCGGCGTCATCGGCGCGACCGAGTTTATACAGCGTCCACGCCAGCCCATCTTCGGCGTAGATGGTCGGCCGGTGTTTGATCAGCGTCTGGGCCATGTCAAGCGTGGTCGTCAGGTCACGGTCATGTTCGGCGTTGAAGCGGACCACCTCCAGATCGGTGTCGGTGCCCTGCTCCGACCAGCGGTGCTCGAGCTTCAGCGCTGCGTCGTGGGCGGTTCGGGCGGCGGCTGAATCGCCTTTCAGCGTTA
>JBBSVG010000546.1:0-2895 GCA_038233775.1 Bacteroidota bacterium
CCGCCGTCGTGCTGCTGGCCCACGGCAGCCCCGATCCATCGGCGAACGAGGTCGTGTTCGCCGTCGCCGAGCGGGTGCGTCGGACAGGCGGTTGGGCAGCGGTTTCGGTCGCCTTCCTCGGGCTCAACGCGCCGGATTTGTCCGCCGCGCTAACCGATCTGCCCGACCTGTGCCGGGTCGTCGTCGTGCCGTATCTGCTGCATTTGGGCGGCCACGTCGCCGACGATCTGCCCGCACTGCTCGCCGCCGCTCGCCGTCGCTTTCCCGACCGACAACTCAACCTTGCCGCCCATCTGGGCTACAGCCTGCTGCTGCTCCCAGCCCTCCGCGAGCGGATTCTCGCCGGTTTTGACGACCCAATCTTGGTCAACTCGATCAACTGATCCGCTCGTCCTGAGCGTGTCGAATGGCGCGGTGGCTCCGTTCATGGATTCGACAGGCTCACCACGAACGGAGATTTTGCTCGGCTGCACAGCCAAAGGATAAGCTCATGGATTGCCGTCGATTGACGGGCGGAGGCGGCGGACGATCTCGGCGACGAGCGTGGCGGGCGGTTGATCGGCGTCGAGCGGAAGCGCGTCGGCGGGCGGTTCGAGCGTGGCGAGCTGACTCGGCAGCAGATCGGGGTTGAAAACGTGACCGGTGCGGGCGGCCAACCGGTCGCGCAGAAGCTCGGGCGAGGCGTCCAACCAGACGAAATGGACTCGCTCGTCCACCCGAAGCGTGTCACGGTAGCTGGCTTTGAGCGCGGAACAGGCGAGCACAGCGTCGGTTTCGGCGGCGAGTTGCCCGTCGATCCAGCGACGGAGCGCGGCCAGCCACGGCGCCCGGTCGGCGTCTGTCAGCGCATGCCCGGCGTGGAGCTTTGTGAGATTCTCGGCCGAATGCAGGTCGTCGGCGTCGAGAAATCGACCGCCAATCCGCTCGGCCAGCGCCCGGCCGACGGTCGTCTTGCCCGCCCCGGCGACGCCCATCACGACAATCACCACGTCGCGGCCTCCAGCGTGGTCCAGCTGAGCGTTCGGTCGAGGTCGGCGCGTTTGGTCGGCCAATCGGCGGCCGAGATGCGATACCAGACCACATCGACGGAGCCGCTCGGCATCGTCCCGACGCAGGTTGCGCCGATCCGCTCGACCGCTCGGCGCGAGGCCATGTTCCGGTCGTCGCAGCGGAACAGGACGGCGTGGGCGCCGAGTTGGGTAAAGGCGTGGTCGATCAGCAACCGCTTGCTCTCACCGTTGGCCGCCGTCCCGCGATGCGACCGGCCGAGCCACGTGCCGCCGATCTCGACGGTGCCGAGCGCCGGATCGAGCCGACCCAGCCGGGTCAGCCCGACGGCCCGATCCGTGCGCCGGTCGATGACGGCAAACGTCTGTTCGCCGAGTACCTTTCGGTCGATTCCGCGCTGAACGTAGCGGTCAAACTCGACCCGCGTCGCCGGTTGCGGCGGGTTGAATCGCCAGATGGCCGGATCGTCAGCGAGCGGATAGAGCGCGTCGCCGTGCGCCGTCGTCAGCGGTTCGAGCCGGATAGTCGGTCCCGTCCACTTGTGCAGATCGTCCATGAAACGCCTGTTTTTGCTGCTGTTCCTGTTGGGATTCGCCGGTCCAGTTTCGGCGCAGACGCCGGCGCTGCGCTACACGCTCGGCTGGGGCGAGCGCCCGAGCCAGCACCTGTTCGACGTGTCGCTGACGGTCGCCGACGCGCCGGCCGAGTCGCTCGTCGTGACGCTGCCGTCATGGCGACCGGGGCGCTACCTGATCCAGAACTTCGCCGCCAACGTGCAGGATTTCTCGGCGACTGACGGCTCGGGTCGCGCGCTGCCCGTCCGCAAACTCGACAAGCAAACGTGGCGCATCTCGACGGGAAAAGCCGGACCCGTGACAGTTCGGTACCGCTACTACGCCGCGCAGTTGGATGCCGGAAACTCGTGGTTGAGCGACGACGAAGCGTACTTCAACGGCTCAAACCTGTTCGTCCACGTCCCCGGCCGCGAGCGCGAACCGCTGTCGCTGGAGCTAAAAACGCCGGTCGGTTGGACGGTCGCGACGGCGCTGCCTGGCTCGGGCGGTCATCGTCAGGCAGACGATTACGAGCGGCTGATCGACAGTCCGACGATCATCAGCCCGACGATTCAGCACGACTCGCTCGTCGTCGGCCGCACGACGTATCATCTATGGATTCAGGACTTGACCGGCACGGGTCCGGTGAAAACGTGGGCGCCGATGAAGCGCGATTGGTCGAAGTTGATCGCCCAGCAGACCGCCATTCTCGGCAATCGCGGCCCGATCCCAGCGTATCACTTTCTCTATCATCTGCTGCCGACGCGGTTCTCGCACGGCGTCGAGCACCGGTTCAGCGTCTCGATGGTCAAGGGTCCGGTCGATCTGGCCGATTCGTCGTTCGCCGCCGGACTGATCGGCCTAACGAGCCACGAGTTTTTCCATCGCTGGAACGTCAAGCGGTTTCGCCCGGCCGGGATCGGGCCGTATGATCTGCGCGCCGAGGTCTATTCGCCGCTGCTGTATGTCGCGGAAGGGTTCACGTCCTATTATGCCGACATCGCCCTCGTCCGTACTGGAATCTGGACAGCGGCGAGCCAGTTGAGTCGGATCGCAACTGATCTGAACACGCTCGAATCGCGCCCCGGTCGGCTCGTCACGACGCTGGCGGACGCGAGCTTCGACAGTTGGCTGGCGGGTTCTGGCGGACAGAACCCGAACACGTCGGTCGATATCTACGGCAAGGGCAAGCTCGCCGGACTGCTGTTCGATCTGGCGATTCGCGACGCGACGGGCGGCAAGCGCTCGCTCGACGACGTGATGCGGACGCTCGACGACCGGTTCGGTCCCGACGCGCCGGTTGGCTACACCGAAGGGCAGTTCGAGTCGATTC
>JBBSVG010000547.1:0-2888 GCA_038233775.1 Bacteroidota bacterium
CGGCTGATCCACTCGCCGACCGACCGCTACTTCAAGGGCACCGCCGATTTCATCCTCCCGGCGCTGGAGCGCGTGGCCCAACTGCGGCCGGGTCGGATCGAGGTCGAGTTGCTCGAAGGCTTGCCTCGGGCGGAAGTCCTGCGGCGGAAAGCGGCGGCCGATATCGCCATCGACCAAGTCGGCAATCGCGGCGGGACCGGCTACGGGAAGAACTCGCTTGAAACGCTCTCGCTCGGCGTCGCCACGCTGACCGACATGACGGCCGATTACGAAGCGTGGATGACCGGACACGACCACCCGTTCGTCGTCGTTCACCCCGATACGCTGGTGGATCGGCTGATCGAGCTGATCGACGACCCAACGCGTCGCCGACTGCTCGCTGCTCGCGGCCGACCGTGGGTCGAGGCGCACCACGGGTTCGCCGCCGTCCACGCCCGACTCATCGCCCTCTACGCCGAACGCGGCTGGCTCTGACGACACGCGCGGCGTTCTGTTTACCTGACCCTGATGACATGCAAGCGTTGTCCCAGCCGACCGAGCCGAAGATGCAGCCGATGCCGAACGAGGCCGAAAAACGCGCCGGGCTGACGCAGATGAAGCGGTTCGCGACCGGACTGCTCGTCGTGTTTGCGGTCCTGTTCGTCGTCTGTCACCTGCTCGAACCGCAGCACCCGGCGTGGAGTTACGCGCGGGCGTTCTTCGAGGCCGGGATGGTCGGCGCGCTGGCCGATTGGTTCGCGGTCACGGCGCTGTTCCGCCACCCGCTCGGCCTGCCGATCCCGCACACGGCGCTCGTCCCGACGCAGAAAGACCGGATCGGGCAGCAACTCGGCGCCTTCGTTCAGGGCCATTTCCTCACGGCCGAGGTCATCGGTCAGAAGCTCGAAGCGCTCGACCCAGCCGGGAAAGCGAGTTCGTGGCTGAGCGACCGCGACAACGCGATCCGGCTGACCGGTCAGGTCGCCGTCGTGCTGGCTGGGGTGATTGAGGTGCTGCGCGACGAGGATGTCCAGTCGCTGATCGAGCGGGCCGTGCTCGACCGCGCCCGACAGATTCAGGTCGCCCCGCTGGTCGGCGCCGGACTCTCGCTGATGACTTCGGGCGACAAGCACCAAGAACTGTTGAGCGAGACGCTGACGCTTGGCAGTCGCCTGCTGATCGAGCACGAGGACGCGATGCGCGAGTTCATCCGCACCGTCAGCCCGTGGTACGTGCCGGGGTTTGTGGACAGCAAGGTGCACGAAAAAATCGTCGCCCGGACCGGCGAACTGCTCGATGAAGTCGGCCGAAACCCCGATCACCCGCTGCGCCACCGCTTCAACGAGATCGTTCAAGGCTTCATCGAGCGGTTGCGGACCGATCCCGCAACCATCGAACGCGGCGAGGCGCTGAAAGAGCAACTGCTGACCCACCCGGCGGTGCGCGAGTACATCGCCCACCTGTGGCTCGACCTGAAGACGGTCGTCCTGTCGCACGCCGCCAACCCCGACTCACCGCTGCGCGGTCAGTTGGCCGATGCACTGGTCAAGTTCGGTCACGCACTCGAAGCCGATCCGGCGCTGCGGGCGAAGGTCAACGGCTGGCTCTCGACGGCGGTGCTGTATGTCTTAGAGCGCTACAAAAACGAGATCGGCGCCCTGATCTCTGACACCGTTCGCCGCTGGAATCCGGCCGAGATGACCGAACGGGTCGAACTCGCCATCGGCCGCGACCTCCAATTCATCCGCATCAACGGCACCGTCGTCGGCGCCATCGCCGGACTTGTCATCTATTTCCTATCGAGGTGGTTTTAGCCGCCGCACGACCGCAGACACCGTATATTCAAGCTCACGCAGTTGCACTAAACCTTGCCCAAACGAGTAGATCGAGCGATGGGTGATACAGATGAAGCGGTCGAGGCGTCGGCATTGCTGGCGAGAATCCACCGAGATCCGAACATCCTGGTCGGAAAGCCGGTCATCCGAGGATCGAGGATCTCAGTCGAGATGATTCTCGAGAACCTGGCTGCCGGCCTGACTGAAGATCAGTTGATGTATTCGTTCAAGATCGAGCGCGAGGATGTGCGCGCTTGCTTGGCCTACGCCGCCGACCGGATGCGCCAGATCGACCGGCGGGCCGCGTGAGTCCATCCGCCGAGCCGTCTGGCCGTCGGTTGCGATTGTTGGCTGACGAGAACCTCGCGCGCGATTTCGTCGAAGCGCTCCGAGCACGGGGACACGATGTCGCTTGGGTCCGCGACGACGCACCGAGCACGGCCGACCCGGCTGTGCTGGCTCGAGCGGTGGCCGAAGGACGAACGGTCATCACGTTCGACAAAGACTTTGGCGAGTTGGCATTCAGTGTCCGATTGACAGCCAGCGTGGGTGTGCTGCTGTTCCGGTTGAAAGCTTTTCCAAGACTGGCGCCGCTGGTCGTAGCCGTCGTCGAGGGGTGGCCGCTGGACCGGCCGGGCGACTGGTCTGGGATGTTCGCCAGCGTGACCGAACGCGACGGCATTCTCGTCGTCCGGTTGCGACCAATCCCGGTCGGGTTAGGAACCGACAACTGAGCCGGGGATGTGTCTCTCTAAGCGCTCGCTCCCGGCATCGTCGTATCTTTGAGGCACACGCAACGTTTCCGCTCATCCCAACTTCCCAAGGACGGCGACCGGTGAAGATCCACGAGTATCAGGGCAAAGCAATTCTGGCGCAGTACGGCGTGCCGGTGCCGAAGGGCATCGTCGCGTTCACGGCCGAGGAAGCCGAGCAAGCGGCGAAAGATTTGGGCGGCGGCGTGGTCGTCGTCAAGGCGCAGATTCATGCGGGCGGTCGGGGCAAGGCGGGCGGCGTGAAGGTCGTCAAGAACCCCGAGGAGGCGCGGGCGTTCGCCGAGAAGCTGCTCGGCTCGAC
>JBBSVG010000548.1:0-2886 GCA_038233775.1 Bacteroidota bacterium
AATCCGCCGTCAGTCACCAACTCCGGCTGTTAAAGCAGCTCGATCTGGTGCGGAGCGAGCGGCGGGGCAAGTTCGTTTTCCATCACTTGGCAGACAGTCACGTCCGACAATTGATCGCTCTGGGAACTGAACACGTGTCGGAGTCATCCGCGATGGGGCGCTCGACGGCGATGCTGGCCGGGGGCGCCGCCTGATGCTCAACTGGATGCGTCGTCGGCTGGGACCGTTGGCCTTGCTGCTCATCGGCCTGTTCGCCGGGCAGATGCTCGATTTGACCCCCTGCCCGGACGAGGTCGAACCCGTCACCCAGACCGACGGGCTCGGTGGGTTGCCCATCGACCTGAACCGAGCGGCGGGCAACGCCCTGCTTTCGCTCTCCGGTGCCCATCCGGCGACGGCGGTCATTTACCGGGAGGCGTGCGCCGACCATCGGCATTCGGACGGTCCGGCTGAGCATCCGCTTGGGCTGTGCTCGTGCATCTGCCACGCTGTCTTCACCGCCGCCGTCTCGCCTCAGGCCGTGGCGGCGGCACCGTTCGTCCCGCCGTTCGAGTCCCCCGCAACAGCCGCCCCGGCTGCGTCCCTCTCGGCGATGGTTTTCGCCATCGAGCACATTCCTCTCGGCTGATCCTCGTGCCCCCGGTGGGGAAGGGTCCGCCTCCGACAGCCCGCGTGCGTTCGTCTCGCTCGACTGACCGGTCCAATCGGGACCGTCAGGCGACCGGGCATCGTCGGTCGCCTGCTCCTTTCCCTGCCGATTGATGTCCACGCCGATGCGCCCCGCATCGGCTGCCCCGGTGGCCCTGACCCGCCGCCGGTGCGCTCCCATCGGACTCCGTGCAGAGGAAACCCATGTTCAACGCGATCATCGCGTTCAGTTTGCGTCAGCGGCTCCTTGTCGGGCTGTTTACGCTGGCGCTGTTGGCCGGAGGCGTCTTTGCGCTCTCCCGGCTGCCCATCGACGCCGTCCCCGACATCACCAACAACCAAGTGCAGGTGCTCACCCAGGCCCCGGCGCTCTCGCCGCTCGAGGTCGAGCAGTTCGTCACCTTCCCCATCGAACTCGCGCTGAAGTCGCTGCCTGATCTGGTCGAGTTGCGCTCGCTGTCGAAGCCGGGCATCTCGGTCGTGACGGTGGTTTTCAAGGATCAGGTGGACACCTACTTCGCCCGGCAGCAGGTGCTGGAGAAGCTGCGCGAGGTCGAGCAAGACATGCCGCCCGGCGCCGAGCGACCCGAGTTGGGTCCGGTCTCGACCGGTCTGGGCGAGATCTTCCGCTACGTCGTCCGCGACACCACCGGCCGACTCTCGCCGATGGACCTGCGGACCGTGCAGGACTGGATCGTCCGTCGGCAACTGCTCGGCGTGCCGGGGCTGGCCGAGGTCAACTCGCTCGGCGGGTTCGTCAAGCAGTATCATGTGCTGGTCGATCCGGCGAAGCTGCAGGCCTACGACCTGACGCTGCGCGACGTGTTCGAGGCCGCCTCGAAAGCCGGCGGCAACGCAGGCGGCGCCTCTATCGAGACCGGACCGGAGCAATTCAGCGTCCGCTCGGTCGGACTCGTCACCAGTCTGGCGGACCTGCGAAACACCGTTGTTCGCGCGACCGAGATCGGCACCCCGGTGCTGCTTGGCGACGTCGCCACGGTCGAGATCGGCTCGGCCATCCGATTCGGCTCGGCCTCGCAGGACGGTCGGGGCGAGGTCGTCACCGGGATCACGATGCAGTTGAAGGACGCCAACGCCCGAGTCATCGTCAGCGCGGTCAAGGCCCGGATCGCCGAGATCGAGCGCTCGCTGCCGCCGGGCGTCGTGATCGAGCCGTATTACGACCGCGAGGAGTTGGTGGATCGCACCATCGCGACCGTCGCCCGGAACCTCGCGGAAGGGGCGCTGCTGGTCATCGCCGTGCTGATTTTGCTGCTGGCGAACCTCCGGGCCGGGCTGATCCTGGCCTCGGTCATCCCGCTGGCGATGTGCTTCACCGCCATCTTGATGGTGCTGACCGGGCAGAGCGGCAACCTGATGAGCCTCGGCGCGCTCGACTTCGGCCTCGTCGTCGATGGCTCGCTCATCATCGTCGAGAACGTGCTCCGGCTGATCGAGCGGCGCAACCACGCCCTCGGCGACGGGGCCGAACTGGACGACCGGGGGATGAAGCGGCTGGTCTATCATGGCGCCGGCGAGGTGCTACAGGCGGCCAAGTTCGGCGTCTTCATCATCATCCTCGTGTACCTGCCGATCATGACCTTGCAGGGCGTCGAGGGGAAGTTCTTCCGGCCGATGGCGCTGACCGTGTCGTTCGCCCTCGTCGGTGCGCTGGTGCTGTCGCTGACCTACGTGCCGATGATGCTGTCGCTCTTCCTGAAGAAGAAGGGCGCCATCAAGCACTCACCGATCATCATGGTGCTGCACCGGCTCTACCGACCGGCGCTGCGATCCGTGCTCAAAGCCCGACGCCTCGTGCTGGGCGCCACGCTGGGGTTGTTCCTGCTGTCGGTTTTCGCTTTTACCCGACTCGGCGGCGAGTTCATCCCTCGGCTCGACGAGGGCGACCTGTCATTGAGCGTCATCCGGCTACCGTCGGTCTCGCTCGCCGAATCGCAGAAGATCTCGACGACGCTGGAGCAGGCGATCAAGGCGTTCCCGGAAGTCAAGACCATCGTCTCGCACACCGGCCGGGCCGAGATCTCGACCGACCCGATGGGCGTCGAGGTGGCCGACATGTTCGTCATCCTGAAAGATCCCGAAGACTGGCCCGAGGTGAACGGTCGGCGGCGGACGAAGGCGGAACTCATCGCGGCGATGGCCGAGACGGCGGAGCAGGTGCCGGGCGCAGGCGTGCAGTTCCTGCAGCCCATCGAGATGCGGATGAACGAGCTGATC
>JBBSVG010000549.1:0-2882 GCA_038233775.1 Bacteroidota bacterium
AGCGTCTCGGTCGCGGTCAGGTGGTCGCGGTAGGTCGAGCGGTACTCGCGGGTCAGCGTCCAGCGCGGAATCCCGGCCGTCGAGTCGCGTTGCAGGGCCGACACCAGACGGCCGTTGACCTTGTCGAGCCGCATCGTGACGATGGGCGCTTGATCGAGCACGCGCAGTCCCGAGCGGTCGAGCAGACCGCGCACGCCATCGGCCTGATCGGGCTGGATGTCGAACAACACCAGATTTGGCTGGCTGGGTCCGGCGGCGAGGGCGACCTGATCGAGCAGCGTTCGGCGCGTCTGCTCGAGCGTCAGGATCAGGAACGTCCCAAGTCCAAGCGCGACGAGCAACGTGACGGTCTGGTTGCCCGGTCGGTGCAGGTTCGCCAAGCCCTGCCGCCAGATATACGGCCACGACTCGGGCACGAACCGGCGGACGGCCCACGACAGCGTTTTCGCCAGTCCGTAGAGCAGCCCGAACACGAGCCCGAGCGCGGCGGCGTAGCCCACTCCGACCCGCCAACTGCCCGCTTGGGTGATCGTCAGGCCGACCAGCCCGAGCACGACAACCAGTCCGACCGCCCACCGGAGCGGGTCGCGCCCGACCGTTTCGGCCGACTGCCGGAGCACCGCCAGCGGCGAGACTCGGCGCAGACCGACGAGCGGCAGCAGCGCGAACAGCAGCGAAACCGCCGTGCCGACGAGCACGCCCTGCCCGACCGCGCTGGGCGAGAGCCGCAGTTCGACATCGACCGGCAGCAGATCGCCGACGACCAGCGGCAGCAGCCCTTGCAACGCAACGCCGATCAGCGCGCCGACGAGCGCGGCCAGAATGCCCATCCCGACCGTCTGGATCAGATAAACGGCGACCGTTTGGGCGGGCGTCGCGCCCAAACAGCGGAGCACGGCAACGGTGCGGAGCCGCGACCGAACATAGACCGTGATCGCGCTCGCCACGCCCAATCCGCCGAGCAGGAGCGCAATCAGGCCGACGAGTCGGAGAAACCGGTCAAGATTCGCCAGCGCCCCGCCCCACCCTTTCCGCACTTCCTCGACCGTGTCGCTGCCCATCCGCTCGCGGCGCAGCGTCGGTTGGAGCCGCGAGCGGAGCGCTTCGGCGTCGAAACCGGGCGCGAAGTGGAAAAATGTGTGGTAATCGGCTCGGCTGCCGAAGCCGACGAGCGCCGTGTCGAGTTGCGACAGCGGGACGAAGATGCGCGGGTTGATCGCGGCGGCGGCGGCGGCCTGACCGGGCGTGCGGAGCACCCGGCCAGCGATCCGGTAGCCGCGCCCGCCGACCCGAACCGAATCGCCAACCCGAGCGTTGAACTGCTGCATCAACCCGTCATCGACGAGCACTTGGCCGCTGCGCTGATAGCTCGCCGCCGCCGCTGCGGGGTCAGTTTCGATCTGTCCGTAATACGGAAACCCGCCGTCCATCGCCCGAATCTGCGCCAGTCGGGCCGCGCCGTCAGCGCTCGGAAACGCGGCCAAACTCGCCAGCCGGACCTCGGTCGTGTGCTCGGTGCCGGGCAGCCAGGCGAGCGAGTCGATCAGCCGCTGACCGGTCGAACTGAACGGCTCCTTCGCGCTGAGTTCCAGATCGGCGCCCAGCAGCGTCTGCGACTGCTCATCAACGGTGCGTTGCAGGTTGTCGCCGAACGAGGCAATCGCGACCAGCGCGGCCACGCCGAGGCTCATCGCCGAGACGAACAGGAACAACCGTCGGCGGCTCGACCGGCTGTCGCGCCACGCCATCCGCCAGATCCACATTATCTAAACGCTCAAAAGGTGGGGCGCTGCGCCGGTGTCTTCGACGATCTCGCCGCCGCGCAGCCGGATGATTCGGCCGGTTCGGGCCGCCAGTTCAGCGTTGTGCGTGACGACGACCAGCGCGGTCCCGGCCTCGCGGTTCAGCTCGAACAACAGCGCCTCGACCGAGGCGGCCGTCTCGGCGTCGAGGTTGCCGGTCGGCTCGTCGGCGAACAGGATGCGCGGGCGGTGGATGAAGGCGCGGGCCAGCGCGACCCGTTGCTGCTCGCCGCCGGAGAGTTCGCTCGGTCGGTGCTCGAGCCGGTCGCCCAGCCCGACGCGAGCCAGCAACTCGGCCGCTCGCGCCCCGGCGCCCGTTTCGCCGCGCAGCTCGAGCGGAACCATGACGTTTTCCCGAGCCGTCAGCGTCGGGATCAGTTGAAACGATTGGAAGACGAACCCGACGAACCGGTTCCGCACCGCCGCCAGCCGATTTTCGCTGAGTCCGCTCAAATCGACGTCGCAGAGCGTGACCGAGCCGGAGGTCGGCCCGTCGAGTCCGGCGCACAGCCCGAGCAAGGTCGTCTTGCCGGAGCCGGATGGCCCGACGATGGCGGTGGTCGAGCCGTCGAGCAGCGTGAAGGAAACCGACTTCAACACCGTCAATGCCGACGGACCGCTGCCGTAGGCTTTCGTCAATTGCTCGCAGCGCAGCGCCGCCGTTGTGCCCTGACCAGTCAAATCGACCCCGCGTTTAACCGTTCACCGACCCATCAGCCCATGACAACGCTTGCTGCCCGGCGTCCGGTTCACGTCGCCTGCTTTTGCCTGCTGCTGCTCGCCGCGCTCGGCTGCCAGCAGAAACCCGCGCCCGAACCGACGCCGCCCGCAGCCGTCGCCGCGACCCCGGCGCCCACAGCAAGCGCGACCCGAACCGTGCTCTTTTTGGGCAACAGCCTGTCCGCCGGCTACGTCCTTGCGACGCCGGACAGCGCGTTTCCGGCGCTGATCGGGCAGCAGATCGCCGAGCGCGGGCTGCCGTACCGGGTCGTCAACGCCGGATTGAGCGGCGAGACGACGGCGGGCGGGTTGCGCCGAATCGGCTGGCTGCTGCGGCAACCGGTCGATGTGCTGGTGATC
>JBBSVG010000550.1:0-2869 GCA_038233775.1 Bacteroidota bacterium
ACCGGCAGCCGGGGCGGCGCTGCGTTCGGCCGTATCTTTGGGCGATCCCGACGCTCACCGACTGAACCCGTTCTGTTATGCCCGACCCGACCTTCAACCGCACGCTCGTTACGGCGGCGCTGCCGTACGCCAACGGCCCGATCCACATCGGCCACTTGGCTGGCGCGTATCTGCCGGCCGATCTGTACGTTCGCTACTTGCGCTCGACCGGCGCCGATGTTGTCTTCGTCTGCGGCTCGGACGAGCACGGCGTGCCGATCACGCTCCGGGCCGAGAAGGAAGGCGTCTCGCCGAAGGTCATCATCGACCGCTATCACACGCAGATCGCGTCCGCATTCCGCGATTTCGGGATGAGCTTCGACATCTACTCGCGCACGTCGAGCCCGACGCACCGCGAGACGGCGCAGGAATTCTTCCGCACGCTCTATGCAAAAGGCGTCTTCGTTCAGAAGCCGTCGATGCAGTTCTACGACGAGCAAATCGGGATGTCGCTGCCCGACCGCTACGTCGAGGGGACGTGTCCCGTCTGCGGCAACGAGCAGGCGCGCGGCGACCAATGCGAGCGGTGCGGGACGTATCTCGAACCGACCGAGCTGATCAACCCGCGCAGCAAGGTCTCGGGCGCGGTGCCGACACTTCGAGAAACGGTGCATTATTATTTGCCGCTCGGCCGGTTTCAGCCCGAACTCGAAGCGTGGCAAGCGGGCAAAACCGACTGGAAAGACAACGTCCTCAACTACTGTCGCGGCTGGTTCAAGGAAGGGTTGCAGGACCGCGCCATCACCCGCGACCTGAACTGGGGCGTGCCGGTCCCGCCCGAGATTCCCGGCTCGGACGGCAAGGTGCTCTACGTCTGGTTCGACGCGCCCATCGGCTACCTCTCGGCGACGAAGGAATGGGCCGCTTCGACCGGCGAACCGGAGGCGTGGCGGCGCTATTGGCAGCAGCCCGACTCGCAGCTTGTCCACTTCATCGGCAAGGACAACATCGTCTTCCACGCCGTCGTCTTCCCGGCGATGCTGATGGCGGAAGGGTCGTTCATCCTGCCCGACAACGTCCCGGCAAACGAGTTTCTCAATCTGGAGGGCGAGAAACTGTCCACCAGCCGCAATTGGGCGATCTGGCTGCACGAGTATTTGGCCGAGTTTCCGGCCGATCCGCTCCGCTACACGCTGGCCGCGACGCTGCCCGAGACGAAGGACACCGATTTCTCGTGGCGCGAGGTTCAGAGTCGGACGGCCGATCTGGCCGACATTCTGGGCAACTTCGTCAAGCGCGCCGCCTCGTTCACCGAGCGGTATTTCGACAACACGGTCCCCGAGCGCGGCGACCTGTCCGATCTCGACCGCGATCTTGTCGCCGCCATCGAGGCCGCGCCGGGGGCGGTTGCAGCGCATTTCGAGAAATTCAAGCTGCGCGACGCGGTGGCGGAAGCGATCAACCTCGCCCGGATCGGCAACCGCTACTTCGACGCCTCGGAGCCGTGGCGGACGCGCAAGACCGATCCGGCCCGCTGCGCCACGACGCTGAACCTCAGCCTGAACGTCTGCCGCTCGCTTGCGATTCTGCTCGAACCGGTCCTGCCGCACACGATGGCGACCGTCTGGACCGACGTGCTGCGACTGCCGGGCACACCGACCGCCGCCGGTTGGGCCTCGGCCGGGACGCTCGGACTCGCCGCCGGGCACCTGCTCGGGCCGTGTCCGGTCCTGTTCGCCAAGCTCGATGATGCCGTCGTCGAGGCGCAGATCGCCAAGCTGAAAGCCACCGCCGCCCCCGTTTCCACGACCGCCAAACCGAAAGCCGCCATGTCCGAGATGCCCGCACCCGCACCCGCCCAACCGACCGCGCCCGTCGGCAAGCCCGAGATCACGATTGACGACTTCGGCAAGGTCGATCTGCGGGTCGCCGAGGTGCTTTCGGCCGAACCGGTCGCCAAATCCGACAAGCTGCTGAAGCTCCGCGTCTCGTTGGGCGACGGGCAACCGGAGCGGCAGATCGTCGCCGGGCTGGCGAAGCACATCGCCCCGGCCGATCTGGTCGGCAAGCGGGTCGTCATCGTCGCGAACCTCAAACCGGCCAAGCTGCGCGGCGAGCTGTCGGAAGGGATGGTCCTCGCCGCCGAGGGACCGGACGGCACGCTCGTCCCGCTCGCCCTGCCCGACCTTCCCGCCGGCAGCGAAGTTCGGTAAACCCAACCGGAGACACGACATGCAACTCACCGCCGTGCTGATCCCGGCCGAAGAAGGCGGGTTCGTCGCGCTCAACCCCGAGACGGGCACGAGCAGCCAGGGCGAGTCGGTCGAGGAAGCGCTTGCCAACCTGCAAGAAGCGACCGAACTCTATCTTGAGGAGTTTCCATCGTCTCCTATTGATCCCCGTTCGTGGTGAGCTTGGGCGGTGGCGTTCCGCTACCGCAGAATCCATGAACGGGGCCACCGCCGCAGTTAATAGCGTTGAGATAAACCCAACCGATTTCACCGATGCACACCTACACCGTCGTGATCGAGCGAGATGCGGACACCTCGCTTCTGATCGGCTACGTGCCCGGTTTTCCCGGCGCGCACTCGCAGGCCGAAACGCTCGATGAGTTGCAGGAAAACATGCGCGAGGTGATCGAGATGCTGCTCGAGGATGGTGAACTGAAGATCAAGTGAGAGTTCGTCGGCACGCAGTTCATCTCGGTGGCGTCGTAGCGCCTTGAAGATTTCGCCGGTCGCGTGTTCGGTCGTCAAGCCGTCGTGACGTCTCAACGCGGATCGTCGGCGAGCAAGAGGGTGGCGGCGTGGTGGCCGCTGAGGAGGACGAGCGGGATGCCGCCGCCGGGGTGGACGCTGCCGGAGGCGAAATACAGCCCGCGCACGTCGGG
>JBBSVG010000551.1:0-2865 GCA_038233775.1 Bacteroidota bacterium
AACCTCGTCGCCGACTCGTTCGTGCGGAACACCGTCACCCAGCACGCGATCGCGATCCAGGACGCCAACTCAAACACGGTCATCCGGAACACGATCACCGGGTCGGCGTTCCACGGCATCATCCTGCTCGGCGCGAGCGACAACCGGATCGAAGAGAACTCGATCTCCGGGCACAAGTACGACGGCATCATCCTCTCCCGCGGAACCAACACCGGCCGCGCGTCGGTCGGCAACCAGCTCATCGAGAACCGGATCGTCTCGAACGGCTACGCGACCAGCCGGGGCGACGGCACCGGCATCTTCCTGCGGTCAGGCTCGAACAACACGCTGATCTTCGGCAACTACGTTGAAGGCCACGTCGAGGCCGGCATCTCGGTCTGGAACTCGAACAGCGTCCTCATCGAGGGGAACACGGTCGTCCGCAACGGCCAGGCCGGCATCTTCATCACCGACGAGTACCGCGATCCGGGCGTGACGCCGCTCGACAACTCCCCGCAGCCGGGGCCGACGAACGATATCGTCCGCAACAACTTCATTCTCGACCCGTTCGCCAACGCCGGCGTCCTGATCCGCTACGCGGCCAACACCGAGGTCTCGTACAACGAGATCCGCCGCACCAACGGCGCGAACTTGACCGGGGTGCAGCTCTCGAACGCGAACGGCGTGAAGATCTTCGAGAACCTGATCGCCAACACGCAGACCGGCGTATACGTCGATGCTGGCTCGCGGAACGTGGACATCTACCGCAACCGCTTCTTCGGCGCGATGGAGAACTACAGCCTCGCGCCGGCCGGCTCGGGGATCAACTGGGACGGCGGCGCGGCGCTGGGCGGCAACTTCCGCACGCAAAGCCCGAACACGACCCCCTACACGAACATCATCTACGACGGCTCCGGAAGCCGCGGCGGCCCCTACGCCGACAACTTTCCGTTCGCCGACGAGCGGCTCGGCCGCAGCTACAGCGTCACCGTGTTCGACCTGCCGGGCGGCGTGACCGTCGCTCCGGACAGTACGAAGACGATCGAGTACTCGGCCCTCGGCGCGTTCGCGGTCGATCTCTACCTGCAGAACGCCGCGAACGGCGCGCTGACGCAGATCGCCGCCGACCAGCCGAACACCGGCATCTTCAAGTGGGACGTCCCGGCCGACCTGGCCGCGGGAACCTACCGGATCTACATCGACGCCAACGACTCGAGCTTCAACCCGGTCGCCAACGGCACGTCCGGGGCGTTCACCGTGACGGCTCCGGGGCTGCGGCTGCTGACGCCCGGCTACGCCGCTCAACTGGACGGCAATACCGCGACCCGCGTCGCCTGGGAGCGGGCGCCGGGCAACTCCCATCCGGTCCGCGTGCTGGTGAAGATCGGCGACGGCCCCTTCACCGAACTGGCGTCGAACCAAACCGGCGACTACGTCGACGTCACGGTGCCGAACGTCAGCTCCGACCGCGTCCTGATCCGGGTCGAAGACCAGGTCACCGGGGCAGGCGACACGACCGATGGGTACGTCGGCATCCGTTCGGTCGCCGGGACCTTCACCGCCGCGCCGAGTTCCGTGCCGGCCGGATCGAGCCAGCGGCTGACCTGGATCGGCACCGCCGGCTCGGCGACCGTGGACGTCGCCGTGCTGGTCGGCGGCGACTACGTCACGCTGGCGAGCCAGATTCGCGACACCGGCGACTACACCGTCCTGGTTCCCGCCGGAGCCTCGCCCAAGTTCCGGCTGATCTTCCGCGACCTGGGGGGCAACCAGGTCGGGGCCATCGTCTACAGCGCGGACAACACCGTGCCGACCGCCCCGGGCGTGCCGGTCGAGTGGTACCGGCTGTACCTGGCGGACACGAAGGAGCATCTCTTCACGTCCGACCAGGTCGAGTACTCCGCGCTGGGCCGGCAGGGCTGGCAGCAGGAAGGCACGATCGGCCGCGTCTACAACGGCACCGGCAGCGTGGGCGGCGTGACGCTGGTGCCGCTGTACCGGCTCTACAACCACGTCTCGCAGCAGCACCTCTGGACGATCGACGCGACCGAGTACGCCGCGCTCAGCGGGTCGGCCGACTGGGACGCCGAGGGCGTGAAGGCGTTCGTGCTGCCGACGCAGGTCGACGGGCAGTCGGTGCCGTTCTACCGGCTGCATCACGACACCCTGCCGCTGCACACCTGGACGACCGACCTGACCGAATACAACTACCTGCTGACGCAACACTGGGTTTCCGACACGCCGACGGGCTTCCTGCTGACCGAAGCCGCCCCGCCGGTCGGCACCGCGGTCAACTGGTATCGGCTTTACCTGCCGGACACGAAAGAGCATCTCTTCACGACCGACCTGACCGAGTACAACTTCCTCGGCCAGAACGGCTGGAACCAAGAGGGCGTGATCGGCCGGGTCATCAACGGCACGGCGAACGTCGGCGGGGTCGACGCGGTGCCGCTGTATCGGCTGTACAACAACCGCACGCAGCAGCACCTCTGGACGATCGACGGGCTGGAGTACACGACTCTGCGGAAGTCGTCCGATTGGGACGACGAGGGGATCAAGGCCTACGTGCTGCCCACGCAGGTTTCCGGCTCGATTCCCTTCTATCGGCTGCACAACAACGCCCTGCCGCTGCACACCTGGACGACCGACGCGGTCGAGTACCAGTACCTGCAGACGCAGAACTGGGCGGCCGACGCCGTCACCGGCTACCTGCTGACGGCATGATTCGGACGGGCACTTGAGAACGACCGAGGCCGCGGCGAGATGCCGCGGCCTCGTCGTTTTTAGGGCGGTTTGGCGCCGGCCGTTGGGGGGGTGGGGGGCACCCGCCGGCCCCAAACCCAATAATAACCCAAAGGGGCGGGGGGGGGCCCCGCGGGGGGGGGG
>JBBSVG010000552.1:0-2862 GCA_038233775.1 Bacteroidota bacterium
CGCCGCTCGAGCCGATGGCGGGTCGGCCGCCGCGCTGACGGTCGAAGCGGTGCGGCTCGACGACCTGCTCGGCGTGGCGAAGTACCGCGACCGGAACCGGCGGCGCGACGACCGGGTCGGCTCGGTCAACGGGCTGGCGTGGACGCCGGTCGGCGGCAAGCTGCTGCACATCGACGTGACGCTCGTGCCCGGCACCGAGAAGCTGACGCTGACTGGACAGTTGGGCGAGGTGATGCGGGAATCCGCTCAAGCCGCGCTGACGTACCTCAGATCACAGGCCGAAGCGCTCGGGCTGCCGGTCGGTTTCTCGAAAGACCGCGAGCTGCACGTCCACATCCCCGAAGGCGCGATCCCGAAAGACGGTCCGTCGGCCGGGCTGACGATGGCCGTCGCCATGCTCAGCGCGCTGCGCGACCGGCCGGTGCGCCACGATGTCGCCATGACCGGCGAGATCACGCTGCGCGGCGAGATTTTGCCCATCGGCGGCTTAAACGAGAAACTGCTTGCCGCCCAACGGGCCGGGATCACGACGGTCTTGATTCCGAAAGACAACGAACTCGACCTGCGCGACATCCCGGCCAAGACGATGGCTGGGTTGACCATCGTCCCGGTCGATCATCTGGACGAGGCGCTGCCGCACGTGTTCCGGGAGGAACCCGTTCTGTAACCAGCGTCGGGCCGCCGGGCCAGTCACGGGCGTATGCGTAGAAGAGCATAACCAGCGGTCGGCACCGCGCACGGGCGCCCCGTTCGGCCGGATTTCGTGACCCTCAAACCCCCGAGGTGTGCCGATGACGTCAACTCCCGATCCCGCCGCCGCTGCCCTACCGACGCTCAGCGGACCGCGACTGCGCCGCGCACTGCTGGCTGGCATCGCCGCCGTGACTGACGCCCGCGCCGCGCTCGACAAGGCCGACGTGTTCCCGTTGCCCGACGGCGACACCGGCACCAACCTGATGCTGACGCTGCGCGGCGTCGCCGTCGTCCTACAGTCGTCCGGGTCGAACCGGGCCGACGAGATGCTTCGCGCGGCTGCCAAAGCGGCGATGATCGACGCCCACGGCAAGTCCGGTCACATCCTCGCCCGCTTCCTGCGCGGGTTCGCCGCCGGTCTGCCCGAGTCAGCACCGCAACTGACGGCCGAGCAGTTCGCCCGTGCCGCTCAGTCGGCCCTCGACGGCGCCTATTCGGCCGTCAACGAGCCGCGCAAAGGGACGATCCTCTCGGTCATGCTCGCGTGGAGCGAACATCTCGATGCGTCGTGGGCGGAGGCGGCCGATCCGCTGATGCTGCTCTACGGGGCGCAGGACGCAGCCCAGGCGGCGCTGAAGCGGACGCCCGACGAGTTGCCCGTGCTCAAAGCCGCCGGTGTCGTCGATGCCGGGGGGCAGGGGTTCGTCACGCTGCTCGATGGGATGATCGACGCTCTGGCCGCCAGCGCCGAATCCGCAGCCGACGAAGATCTCGCCCCGTTGCCGCTCGCCACAGCCGACGACGAGGAGGAAGATGAACTCGGGCACACCTTCATGGCCTCGCCGTGCCGCTACCGGGTCCGCTTCTCGCTGACCGGCCGCGACCTCGATGCGGACGCGATCCGCGCCCAACTGGTCGGGCTGGGCGAGCAGGTTCGGGTGACGGGGGCAGGCGCCGTCGTCAAGATTCGGCTCTACACCGACCTTCCGGACAAGGTATTCGCCCTCGCCAACCAGTTGGGCACCCCGGCGCAGGAGCAGGTCGATGACGTCCGGCGCCAATCGGCCGCGCTCAACCGCGACCGGAAGTATCGCGTCGCCATCGTGACCGACAGCGCCGTCAGCCTGCCGCCGGGGTACGCCGACGAGAACGGGATCCAGATCGTCCCGCTGCGGATCGCCTTCGGCTCCGAGACGTACATCGACGGCGTCACGATGTCCATCGACTCGTTCTACGAAAAGCTGCTCAACTCGCCGCACCACCCGAAGACCTCCCAGCCGCCGCCGGACGATTTTCGCCGGGCCTACGAACTCGTCTCGAATGGCGTCGAGGGGATCATCAGCCTTCATCTGGGCAGCGGCGTCAGCGGGACGGTCAAGGAAGCCGAGCGGGTCGCCCGTGAACTGAACGCGCAGCCGGGCGCGACGCCCATCGAGGTGATCGACACCGGGATCTTCACGGTCGGTCAAGGGCTGCTGGTGATGGCGGCTGTTTCGGCGATCAAGCGCGGGTTGGGGCTGGCCGAGGTCGTGGCGACGGTTCGGGCCGCCCGCCACTCGCTCGTTTTCTATGTCTATTTCGACACGCTCGATTATCTGGTCAAGGGCGGTCGCGTCTCCAAGACCCGCTCGATCATCGCCGATCTGCTGAAGCTGCGGCCGATTATGACCGTCGATGAAACCGGCAAGCCGGTGCCGGTGGCGAAGACGCGAGGCGGCGAGGCCGGGCCGCGCAAGGTGCTGAGTTTAATCGACAAGGCGGTGCAGGGCAAGCGCGGCCTACAGTTCGCCGTTGCCCACGCCCAAGCGCCCGAGGCAGCGGCGGCGTGCGTGGCCGCGATTCGCGAGCGCTACGGTCGCGAGCCGATTCTCGTCGCCCCGGTTGCGCCGCTCTTGGCCGTCCACACCGGACCCGGCGCGGTCGCCGTCGCCGTCTTCTCGGAGTAACGGTCGGGGCTTGGCTCTTGGCGTTATCTTCACGGGACGACCCCGTTTCCGCCAGCCCGTGATGTGCCGATGAGTGACGCCGCCGCAACGCCACAGTATCAGGTCACCGCCCGCAAGTGGCGACCGCAGCAGTTCGAGGATGTCGTCGCCCAGGCGCACGTCGCGGCGACGCTGCGCAATGCCGTCACCAGCGGCCGGATCGCCCACGCCTACCTGTTCAGCG
>JBBSVG010000553.1:0-2858 GCA_038233775.1 Bacteroidota bacterium
GCTCGCCGACCTGCAACGGCAGGGACTCATCCGACACATCGGCCTGAGCAACGTGACCGCCGCCCAGATCGAGCAGGGACGCCGCATCGTCGAGATCGTCTGCGTCCAAAACCTGTATAACCTCGCTCACCGCGACGACGATGGGCTCATCGACGCGCTGGCCGCCGACGGGATTGCGTACGTCCCGTTTTTCCCGCTCGGTGGTTTTACGCCGCTCCAGTCGTCCACGCTCTCGGAGGTTGCCGATTCGATGGGGGCGACGCCGATGCAGGTTGCCCTGGCGTGGCTCCTCCAGCGTTCCCCCAACCTCCTGCTGATCCCCGGCACCTCGTCTGTCGAGCATCTGCGGGAAAACGTACGGGCGGCCGAGTTGCCTCTGTCGCAAGCGGTTTTGGCCGAACTGGACCGGATCGGCACGACAGAAATCGGTCAGCCGTAGCGGCCGAGCGGCTCCCGCTGCGTGCTGCCTGAGTCCGAGACCGACCAACCGAGGGGAACCGATGACCGTCCGGGAGAGCTACGACGCGGCTGCTGGGGTGTATGCAGAGCACGTCGCCGATGAACTCGGACAGAAGCCGCTCGACCGGCATCTGCTCAACCGCTTCGCCGAGGCGGTTCGGGGCCGGGGCACGGTGGCCGACTTGGGCTGCGGACCCGGCCACGTCGCCGGGTATCTGCGCGATCAGGGCGTGGAGATGCTGGGGATCGACCTCTCGCCCGAGATGATTCGTCGGGCAGGCGAGTTGAACCCCGGCATCGCGTTCCGCATCGGCGACATGGGCGCGCTGGATCTGCCCGACGCCAGCCTCGCAGGCGCCGTTGCGTTCTACGCCATCGTTCATCTCGACCCGTCGGCGCTGGTCGCGGTCATGGCCGAGTGGCGTCGGGTGGTGGCGCCGGGCGGACCGGTGCTGGTCGCGTTCCACATCGGCGACGAGGTTCATCACGTCGATGACCTCTGGGGCGCGCCGGTTTCGCTCGATTTCCGCTTCCACCGGCCCGAGTCGGTCGCAGCGGCGCTCCGCTCGGCCGGGTTCGCGGTGACGGAAACAGTCGAGCGCGACCCCTACGACGGCGCCGAGTACCCCAGCCGCCGCTGCTACCTGTTCGCCGTTTAGGTCGAGTGCATCAGCGCAACGACCCGATGCCATCTGAGCAAGAGATCGCCCGCCGTAAACGGCTCGTCTCGGCTGCCCGAGCCGTGCTGACGCTACAAGTCGGGCTGCAGGCGTGTCGCGAACGCGGCTTACTCGCTTGGCGGCAAATTCGGCGACCGGTTCCAAGACGATTACCCGATTTTTCGAGCGCTGAACTCGATGACGGATCACCTGCCCGTCTCGACGGAACGGCTGTATTGGAACCGGGCTGCGTTGCTCGATCTCGACGCCGAGTTGAGTCGGATCGAGTGGGATCTTCGCCCCGAGGTCATGGCGGCGTGCCTTGATGTCATCGCCCGGTATGCAGACCCGGCGCCCTGACGGCGGGGCGGAATCCAGCGGTGGACCGACCGGCCGGCTCTTTGCGGGGCGGGTGCGCTCAATGTACTCGTCCTGTCCGCGCTCAAATCGTTGAAATTAAAAGCGAAGATCTATGAGTCGGCAAGCGGCATCGGATCGCGCCCAATGGATCTGTACGCATCAGCAAGGAGTCTGGTAAAATGATATTCAACGTCACGTTGGACCGAGACGAGGATGGCGTGTGGATCGCTGAATGCCCGTCGATCCCCGGTTGCATCAGCCAAGGCGCGACTCAAGACGACGCGTTGAGCAACATCCGAGAAGCAATCACGCTTTGTCTGGACGTGCGGGCGGAAAAGGGGCTGCCGCTCACGATCCAAACGCGGCAGGTTGAGATCAAGGTCGCCGCCTGATGGGTTCGCTTCCGATCTTGAGCGGTCAAGAGGTGGTGCGTGCGTTCGAGAGGCTCGGGTGGACGGTCTCACGGCAACAGGGCAGCCACATCATCCTGACCAAAGACGGCGAGATGGCGACGCTCTCCGTCCCGAACCACCGGGATGTGGCAAGAGGCACCCTCCGAGGGTTGATTCGTTCGGCCAATCTGACGGTTGACGCGTTTGTCAAAGCCGATTGATTCGATAGCGCCATTCTGAAGTCAGGTCGGAAACGACCATCCCATCTGACCGGCCGGTTCTTTGCGGGGCGGGTGCGCTCGATCTCTCGGGGCGCCCGCCCCGTTCGCGTTCAAGGCGTTGAGATTCAAGGCGAAGGTCGATAGAAACCACAAGCGCCATGACGACCACCGAAACGCAGTTTGTCACGGATGAATCGGGTCGGTGCGTCGCTGTGCTCATCGGCGTTGACCGTTACCGGCAGCTTTTAGATGCGCTCGACGAGGTCGATGCCATTCGAGCCTACGACGAGACAAAAGGCAAGGGAAGACGAGGCGATTCCGTTCGAGGACGCGATAGGCGAGATCGAGCGCAACCGGAAAGTATGACTGAAAGACGATAGCATGGGACTGTTCGACAAGCTGAAGCAGTTCGTCGGCCTGCAATCGGGGCTGACGAAGACGCGGACCGAGTTGCAGAGCAAGGTCGCCCGCATCTCTGCCGGGCGGACGAAGGTTGACGACGCGTTCCTCGACGATTTAGAGGAAGCGCTGATCACGTCCGATGTCGGCGTGCCGACGACGCTGCGGGTGGTCGAGGCGGTCGAGGCGCGGGGAAAGACCGAGCGGATGGGCTCGTCGGAGGCGCTCGACCGGATGCTGAAGGAGGAACTCAGCCAGCTCTTGCTCGAACCCGACCGCATCACGGCGCCGCAGGGTTTCGACGCGCCGCTGCCGAACAAGCCGCACGTCATCATGGTCGTCGGCGTCAACGGCGTCGGCAAGACGAC
>JBBSVG010000554.1:0-2850 GCA_038233775.1 Bacteroidota bacterium
AGCACGAGATCGCCGGCGACCGTTTGGACCGCGCCGGGCTGCTCGTTGCTGACGTTGTCGGGCACGGCGGTCGGTGCGACGCGGGTCAGGCCCGAACCGTAGAGCGCCAGCGCCGGGTCGCCGGTTTCGCGGCAGATCGGATGATGGACCGTGACGAGCTTGGTCCCGTCGGGAAACGTGCCTTCAACCTGGACCTCACCGAGCAACTCGGGCACGCCGGGCATGACATCCGCGAAGCCGAGCAGTTGCTTGCCCTTGTCCATCAGCACGGCCACCCGCTCGCCGTCGCGGATGAACTCCAGCAACTGGGTCGCGATCAACGCCACCGTTTCGGGATAGTTCAGCCGCAGCCCGCGCGCGTATCGCTTCTGGGCGACGAACCCGGCCTGATGCAGCACCAGCTTATCGAGGTCTTTCGGCATGAGGTGCATCGGGCATCCGGGGCCAAATCGCCGACGGTCAACGCGGCAGATGGTGGGCGATCATCCAGCCGCCGTAGCCCACGCAGGCAAGCGACGAGAGTGTGACGGCGACCGCCTTCATTCGGCGGCTGATCGTCATGCGGCGGGTAAAGGGAATACTGCACAGCGCCGTTACGACAAATATACCGAAGGCTGATCCGATTCCAAACATCAAAAAATACAGCAAACCAATCCACACGCTTCCGACATCGCTTGCGACCAGCAACACAAGCAACCCGCTGCCGGCCAGCCCGTGCAGCAGCCCGACCGTGTACGCCCAACCGTGCGTTGCCCGCCCCGACGCCCGGCCGAGCGGTCGGCGCAGCTCGATCAGCCGCACCACGCCCATGACGATCAGCACCGCGCCGACCAGCGGCTCGAAGGCGCTCGACCGCAAAAACGAGGTCCGGCTCCACAGCACGATCAGCCCGACGACCGCTAGCGTCGTCGTGTGGCCCAGCGCCCACGCCACGCCGTCGCGGACCGCTTCCGCCGTCGTGTCGCGCCGCGAGACCAAGTTCACGACCGCCAGCAGATGATCGGGCTCGAAGGCATGAGCCACACCCGCCGCCAGCGCGAAAATCAGAGGCAGGACGTGCGGATTGAAAGAGAAATGATGAATGATGAGTGCAGAATGATGAAAGCGAGCGATGAGCGATGGAAAGGCGATTTCAGATTGATGATCGCGGATTGATAAAACCGAAGAGAGCGATGAATGATGAGCGATGGAACGGCAGCGCGGCGACGGTGCCGTGCTGCAAGCTGATCTCCGTTCGTGGTGAGCCTGGGCGGTAGCGTTCCGCTGCCGCAGAATCCACAACGGAGCCGCCAACCGATACCGGTTTTCCTGCCGTGAGCTGACGGCTGATCGCTGATCGCTTTCTTGTCGTGAGCAGATGGCTGATCGCTGATGGCCGATAGCCTTCTTACCGATTGCCCCAGTGGCCGCTGCGGTCGAGAAAGTGCTGACCTTGTCGGGCGGCGAGGGCGAACTCATCGTCGAGCGAGACGGCTTCACCGGCGGCGAGTCGGGCGGCGACCGCTTGAAAGTAGCGCTCAAGACCGGGCGGCGTGACGACCAACGCCCGGCCGCCGGTTGGCCCCGACTCGTATCGATGCGCGGCACCGACCGGCACGACGACCGCCTGCCCCGGTCCCGCCGTAATGGTCTCGTCGCCCCGATAAAACGTGTACGTGCCGTCGAGGATGTAGAACGTCTCCGGTCCCAGCGGATGCACATGCAGCGCCGGACCGACGCTCGGCGGGTGGCGCATCTCGATCAGCGCATAGGCCTCGGTGGTGACGAGGACCGTCATCTCGGTGCCGCGAAAATCGAACGTCATGGGTCGTTTCCGTGCTCTCGCCGTGAGCTGACGGCTGATAGAGCGGTATTCAGACAGGTGTGAAGTTAGGATGCTGGTTTCTTAACCCCTCCCCCTCGGGGAGGTGGCGCGACAGCGCCGGTGGGGCGTCGTTGTTCTCACGGTTGACTCAACGACGCCCTCCGCTCGGCTTCGCCGGCTGCCCCCCAACGGGGGGCGGTTGGTTCTGCGAAACGTTCAAACCTCGCTGAACACCGCTCTAGCCAATGGCTGACAGCTTCTTCCCGCCGTAAGCTGATAGCCGATAGCTGACGGCTGATAGCTGCCTTCCGCTATTTATCCCGGCTGAGGGTGTACTCGATCACGCCCAGCAGCGCGGCCCGAACGGGCGAGTCGGGGAAGGTCTCGACGGCGGTGCGGGCTCGGTCGGCGTAGGCGCGGGCGGTTTCCTTTGCGTACGGCACACCGCCGTGACGGCCGACGAAGCCCATCACCTCGTTGACCTCGGCCGCCCCGGCACGCTCGCCGTTCTTGACGATGCGAATGATCGCCCGTGCCTCGTCGCTCTCGGCCTGATTGAGCGAGCGGATCAGCGGCAGCGTCATCTTTTGCTCTTTGAGATCGGTTCCGGTCGGTTTGCCGATGGTCTGGGCGACACCCATGTAATCAAGCAGGTCGTCCTGGATCTGAAACGCGATCCCGAGATCCTCGCCCACGCTGCGGAGCGTCGCCCGGATGGCCGGATCGTCGGTCGCGCTGGCGGCGCCGATCTCGCAGCACGCGCTGGTCAAGGACGCAGTTTTGTCCGAGATGATCCGAAAGTACGTCGCCTCGTCGATGTCCAGCCGGCGCGCTTTCTCGATCTGCAGCAGTTCGCCCTCGCTCATGCGGCGGACGGCCTCGCTGATGATGTCGAGCGCCGCGTGATCCTGATACTTCAGCGCCAGCAGCAGCCCGCGCGAGAGCAGGTAATCGCCCATCAGCACGCCGACCTTGTTGCCCCACAAGGCTTTGACCGACGCCATCCCGCGTCGCGTCTCGGCGTCATCGACCACATCGTCGTGGAC
>JBBSVG010000555.1:0-2843 GCA_038233775.1 Bacteroidota bacterium
CATCCTGCGCGGCAATCTGGCCCCAGAAGGCGCCGTCTGCAAGGTCGCCGGGTTGAAGCGGACGCAGATCAAAGGTCCGGCCCGCGTGTTCGACGGCGAGGAGGCGGCGATGGCGGCGATCATGTCCAACCGGATCGTGGCTGGCGATGTCGTCGTGATTCGCTACGAGGGACCGAAAGGCGGACCGGGGATGCGCGAGATGCTGGCGATTACGGGTGCGCTGGTCGGCAAGGGACTGGGCGAGTCGGTTGGCCTGATGACCGACGGCCGCTTCTCCGGCGGGACGCACGGGTTGGTCGTCGGCCACATGGCGCCCGAGGCCCAAGTCGGCGGACCGCTGGCCGCGTTGCGCGATGGCGATACGGTCGAGATCGACGCGCCCAACGGTCGCCTGAACGTCGAGTTGACCGACGACGAGATCCGCGACCGGTTGGCCGATTGGCAGCCGCGCCCGGACGATTACACGACCGGCGTGCTGGCGAAGTACGTCCGGCTCGTCTCCAGCGCCTCCGAAGGCGCCGTCACCTGCTGACCCGCCGCCGTCCGCTTCCGCAAGCCCGCCCCACTACTTGCGGAAGCGGGCGATCAGGTCGCCGGCGTCACTAGGGCGGTGCTTTGGCTCAATCGCCCTGGTCCGAGTGTGTCTCTGTCGTCGGCGGGTCGGAAGGTGCGTGCTGCTGATCTGGGGCTTGACCGCTCTGTTCCTTGCTGAACCGTTTGATCTCGGCGACCATCATGTCGAGCGTGGGGAACCGGGCATTGAACTCAGCCTTCTCGGCATACAGCTCTTCGAGAATCGGGTCGGTCTCGGGCAACGCCACGTCCGACCATCTCCAATGGGTGTTCATTCGTCCTCCGGTTGCAGATCCGCCCGCGTCAGTTCCAGCGGGGTGCGGATCAGGGGAACGTGAGCGCCCATGTCCCGCAACATCGACTCGACCCGCAAGCGAATCGTCGGGTTCGTCAGGTGCTTCATGTTCCAGGTCAAAAGGTAATCCATCTGTGTCACCGACGCAACGGCGATGTGCAGCGCATCGTCGGCTTTCATCAAGGGAATGAGCCGGGGACCGAGGAGGTGCCCGGAGAGGCGTGCCGCTCGGTCGAGATCAACCGTCAAAAGCGGCAGCGCGTCCATCACCTGCTGGCGTAGAGATACCGCGACGCCTTGCGCCTGCCCGACGGCTTCGCGAATCACCACTTCGGCGATCCTCACGTCGAACCAGAGCCGCTGCTCTGCCCACCAATCGCGGGTGATCCGGTAGCGCAGGTTCGACAGATCGTCCTTTCCGTCACGGGCGGTGAGATAGCCGATGATGGTCGTCTCGACGTAAACGCTTGGTTTCATCGTGTCGGGTGTGGAAACGCGGGTTTCGATTGCCGACAGCCAGCGCGATCTGCGGCAGAAACAGAAAGCCCGATCCTCGCCGGTCGGGCTTTTTTGCTGTGCAACGGCGACCGGCTACTTGCGGAAGCGGGCGATCAGGTCGCCGATGGCGGACTCGTTCAACGAGCCACCGCCGGGGTTGGCGATGACGGCCGATGCCACCACCGGCGCAGCGGCTGGCGCCGGTTGCGGCGCAGGCGGGACGACGGCGTGGGGCATGTCGGGCGTCGGGATCGTCGTCTTGGGCGGGACGCCGATGCTCGGCGCGTTGGGCGAGGCGACCGGTTGCTGCGCGGCGGTGTAGGGGACGAACCGGGCCGACGATCCGCCGTTGGTCGGGCGGCTGGTGGTGCCGGTCGGACCGTTCGTCGTGCCGACGGGATGATAGCTCGGGTTCTTCGCGGCCTGCTCGGCGTTCGTCCCGGTCGGATTGATGCCCTGGACCTTTTTCGGCTCGACCGGGACGTTCGGGAACGTGACCGGCGGCGGCAACGCCTTGGCTCGGATGCGGCTGTCGATCTCGTCCATCCAGTTGCGCCCGCCCGATTTCGCCGAATCGGCGCTCGGCGAGGCGGACGGCGAGGTCGGGACGACGCGGTTGTACGAGCCGCCGTAGGGACCGGCGCTGATCGACGGCGCGGCCGGTTTCGGCGCGGACGAGGCGCCGCCGTAGGGGAGGAACCGGGTTTTGGGCGCGCTGGTCGCTGGCGCGGCGGCCGGACGAACCGGCGCGGCGGCGGGCGCATCGACACCGACCGGCTTCGGGTAATCGTTCGCCCGGTCGGCCAGCGAGCGGACCTCGTAGGCCAGCCGTTTGATGTTCAACAGGTGCATCGGCGTCAGGTTGTCGGACGTGATCGAGCCGCCCCATGTGCCGCAGCCGAGCGTCATCGCCGGGGCCAGACCGGTCGTGTAGCCGATGGCGCCCTGCGTCGCCGGGGTGTTGACCAGAATGCGGAAGGCTGGCTTCTTCAACCCGAACTCGAGCGCGACGGCGTCGTCTTTCGTGTGGATGACGAGCGAGTGGCCGACGCCGCCGAGGTTCAGAATCTCCATACACCGCTCGCAACCGGCTTCCCAACCGTCGGTCGTGTAGAACGCCAAGATCGGCGACAGCTTCTCGACCGACAGCGGGTGGTCGCGGCCGACGCCGGTCAGTTCGGCGATCAGTACGGTCGCCGTTGGGGGCACAGCGAAGCCAGCGAGTTGACCGATCACCTGCGGCGACTTGCCGACGACGGCCGGGTTCAGCCGCCCGCCTGGCACAGCGAACCGCTCCAGTTTCGCCTTGTCGTCGCCCGTGACGAAGTGGGCGCCGCGCTTTTTGAGTTCATCGAGCACCTGCGCTTTGACCGGCAGATCGCAGACGATGGCTTGCTCGGAGGCGCAGATCGTCCCCCAATCGAACGTCTTGCTGGCGATGATGTCGGCGACGGCTTTGGGCACGTCGGCGGTCCGG
>JBBSVG010000556.1:0-2829 GCA_038233775.1 Bacteroidota bacterium
ACATTCGGCCGCTCGGTCCGACGGTCGATGAGCAGATCGCGTTTCTCCGGGCGCGGCTTTCGGTCGGCCAACCGACCGCGTTCGCCTCGCTGATCGTCGAACTGCCCGACCGGCTGACGGCCGTCGTGACGCTGTTGGCGCTGCTCGAGCTGGCCCGGCAGGGCGCGCTGCGGATCGACCTCGGCGGCGGCGGATTCAACGACTTCTATTTAAGCCTGACCGATGACACCGCCCGTGACGCCGCCTGACGCCGACCTCGTCGCGCTGATCGAGGCGCTGATCTTCGCTTCCGACGAACCGCTGACCATCGAGCGCGCCCGGACCGCCTTCGCCGACGGCGAGCCGACGCCAGACGAAATCACGCTCGCCGCTTCGGTCGAGGCGTTGAATCGGAGCTACGACGAGACGGGTCGGGCGTTTCGGATCGTGACCGTCGCCGGCGGGTATCAGGTCGCAACCCGACCGGCCTACGCGACGCATTTGGGCCGGATGCTCGGCGCCCGGTCGGCCCGGCGGCTGAGTCAGGCGGCGCTCGAGACGCTGGCGATCATCGCCTACCGGCAGCCCATCGCCAAAGCCGAGATCGAGCAGATTCGCGGCGTCGGGGCCGATTACGCCGTGCGGATGCTCTTGGAGCGCGATCTCGTCACGGTCGCCGGTCGCGCCGAGGGCGTCGGCCGACCGCTGCTGTACGGGACGACGGCCGCATTTCTCGCCCATTTCGGGCTGAATCGGCTGGGCGATCTGCCCAAACCGCGAGAGATCGGCGAGTTGCTCGGCGCCGATGACTTGCGGCAGGCGCTGGCGGTCCAGCTCTTGCCCGATCCGGCGCCCGACACAACCGAACGCGACGGCTGATTCCGCCGCCTCACCTCTGACTGAACGACCTTATGCCGAACCCACGCGCCCGGCGCTCTGCGCCGAGCCGCCCCACGCCGCCCGTCGATGATCGGGACGAGAAGCGCAAGAAGCGCAAGCCGACCGCCGCTTCGGCCCGTCCCGACCGCGACGCGCCGACGGTTGACGCCGAGACGCCCGCCGCCGACCGGCCGCGACGCGCCGTGACACCGCGACCGGCCAAGTCGGAGCGCCGCGCCGGGACCGCACCGAAGAAGCGGGCCGAGCAGCGCTCCGACTTGCAGACCGATTCGCGCTCCAGCCTGAAATCGGCTCGACCATCGAGCACACGACGCGACGAAGCGCGCGGTGCCAAACCGGCCGCGAAACCTCGGCGCGCAGCGGGCGGCGACCGAGCCAGCCGGGCCATCACCGGCCGAACCGTCTCGGGCACCGCGCCCCGTCCGCGCCCCGAAACCGACGCCGAGCGCCCGCGCAAGCCTGGCTCGCGCACCTCGCGTCAGACCGCAACCCGAGTCGGTGAAGCATTCGACCGCGCCGAACGGACGCCGAGCGACCGGACGCCAACCCGTCGCCCGACCCGCACCGACGACGGTGACACTCGCCCGCGTTCAGCCCGACCGAGCAGCGCAGACGACGGCAACGCCCGGCCGCGTTCGGCCCGGCCGAGCACCGACGGCGGCGACACGCGACCACGTTCGGCCCGACCGAGCAGCGCCGCGACGACGCGCCCCGCCGCAAAGCGTCCGACGGATCGCGCCGAGCGAACAGAATCGCGCCCCGCCGCCGCAAAGCGTCCGTCAGGTCGCGTTGATCCGAGCGGCGAACGGACTGGCGAGCGGTTGGGCGCTCCGGCTCGCGTCGTTGAGCAGCGGACCGAGAAGCGCGAGGCCGGTCGGCGTGAGGAAGGACAGGTAAAATCGACCGGCGGTCGGGTCGATCTGCGGGCGGACAAGAGCCGCACAGCCATCGAAGCCGACGGGCCGATCCGGCTGAATAAGTTCCTCGCGCTGATCGGCGTCGCCAGCCGCCGCACCGCCGACGAGCTGATCTCATCCGGTCGGCTATCGGTCAACGGCGAGACGGTCCGCGACCTCGGAACAAAGGTCAACGCCGGTCGCGACCGGGTCGCGCTCGACGGCCGACTGCTCTCCAACGAGCGGGAGAAGCGGACTTACGTCCTGCTCAACAAGCCGAAGGACACGATCACGACGTCCTCCGACGAGAAGGGGCGCAAGACGGTGCTCGATCTGGTTCCGTCCGGCGAGCGGCTCTATCCGGTCGGTCGGCTCGACCGGCACACGACCGGTCTGCTGCTCCTGACCAACGACGGCGATCTGGCCCACCGGCTGATGCACCCGTCATTCGGCGTCGAGAAAACGTACCTCGTCACGACCAAAACCCCGGTCTCGAAACTCGATCTCGACAAGCTAACTCGCGGGATCGAACTCGACGACGGGATGACCGCCCCGGCGACCGTCGCGCTGGTTGCGGGCGCCCGCTCGACGTCGGTCGAGATCACGATTCACGAAGGGCGGCACCATCAGGTCCGCCGGATGTTCGAGGCGCTCGGCCACGACGTCGAGAAGCTCGACCGGATCGTGTACGCCGGCCTCACGCTCTCCGGCGTCCGGCGAAGCGAGTACCGCTCGCTGACCCGAGACGAGGTCGTCGCCCTCCGCCGCCGGGTCAAACTCGACCGCTGACGCCGCACCGGGGCGGCTCCACACGCCGCCCCGTCCCCGCCGCATTCCCCCGCCGTTCACCTTTTCGCACGGAACCCCCTCCATGCGTCGCTCGACCGTTTTGTCTTTTGGATGGAGTTGGCTGCTTGCTGGATGCGGCGCGGCGCAGGTGGCCGTCGCCCCGCCGCCGTCGATGCCGGTCGCGCCGGTCGTGGTTCGGTTGGCTGATGATGCGGCGACGCGGCTCGGGCGGGCGATTCAGGCGGATGTCGATTCGACGCTCGGG
>JBBSVG010000557.1:0-2826 GCA_038233775.1 Bacteroidota bacterium
CAAGCCCGGCGGCCGAGTCGTCGTGCTGGAGTTCGGCCAGCCGCGAGGCCCGTTTGGGTTGCTGTTCCGCGCTTATAGCCGGTTTCTGATGCCGTTCATCGGCGGGCTGCTGACCGGCAACCGCTCGGCCTACGAATACCTGCCGCGCACCTCCGCCGCCTTCCCAGCCGGAGACGCCTTTCTCCAGCTAATGGACCAAAGCGGCGCGTTTTCCTCGCGCACGGCAACGCCGCTGACCTTCGGCACCGCCTACGTCTATGTCGGGACGGCCCGCTGATGCGCCTGTTCCCGCTGCTCGGTTTGCTGATTTTCTGGACGACGACTGCGGCGGCGCAGCCTGCGTCGGTTTCGGGCTATATCCGCGACGGCGCTTCCGGCGAAACGTTGATCGGCGCGACGGTGATTCGGTCCGACACAACCGTCGGGACGGTCGCCAACACGGCCGGCTACTACACGCTCGGCGGGCTGCGGCCGGGGTCGTACACGCTGGTTTACAGCTACATCGGCTTCGCGAAAGCGACCCGCTCGGTCACGCTTGCCCCCGGTGAGCGGCGGCGGTTGGATGTCGATCTGTTTCCCGAAGGCGTCCAGACGGCCGAGATCGTCGTCGAAGCGACCGCCGATGCGGAGGCCGACCGGCAGGCCATCGGGCTTGCGACCGTCACGCCCGCGCTCGCGCTCCGCGTCCCGGCGACGCTGGAGCCGGACTTGTTTCGGGCGATCCAACTGCTGCCCGGCGTTGCGGCGGCCAGCGATTTCTCCAGCGCGCTCTACGTTCGCGGCGGCTCGCCCGACCAAACGCTGATCCTGCTCGACCGGACGACGGTCTATAACCCAGCCCACTTCTTCGGCCTGTTCTCAACCTTCAATCCCGACGCGATCAAGGACGCCCGACTCTACAAAGGCGCCTACCCGGCGGCCTACGGCGGTCGGTTGGGCTCCGTGCTCGACATCTACAACAAGGACGGCAACCGCCGCCAGACGGCCGGGAAAGCCAGCATCGGGCTGTTGGCCGCCAGACTCAGCCTCGAAGGACCGCTCGGTTCGCCGTCACGCGGCTCGTCCGGCGAGGGGCGCGGTTCGTGGACAGTCGCCGCCCGTCGCTCGACGCTCGAGCCGCTGTTGTCGGTCCTGCGGAAAAAGCAGGACAATATTCCAGAATCGTTCTCGTTCATCGACCTGAACGGCAAGCTGACCTACGACGCCGGGCCGAGCGACAAGCTCGCGCTGTCGGGCTATTTGGGGCAGGATAAGGTCGGCTTCCCGATCACCGGCGGCGCGCGGTTCGACCTGTTCTACGGCAACCGGACCGGCTCGCTTTCGTGGACGCACCTGATCGGCCAGCGGATTTTCACCAACCTGACCGCAACCGGCTCGCGCTACTTCAACCGACCGGCGGCCCAACTCGGCGGCACGTCGTTCAGCCGCGACAACCGAGTGGATGACGGCTCGCTTCGTGGCGACATCGAGATCCTGCCCGGCGGCCGGTTCGACACGAAAGCTGGCTTCTGGGGCGGCTACCTGACGACCCGAATCACCGACACGTTCGACGGCCAGCAGACGCTCACGTCCCGCATCCCGGCGGCCTACGGCGCGACGTATGTCGAGGAAACGTGGCGCCCGAGCGACCTGTGGACGGCCGTCGCTGGGCTACGGGCAGCGTATTTCTCCAACGGCCGCTACCTCCGCTTAGAGCCGCGCGCGTCGCTCGACCGGCAGTTCGACGGCTTCCGCCTGCAAGCCGCCTACGGCCACTACAACCAGTTTCTGACGCTCATCACCAACGAGGCCATCGGCGGGTTCGACATCTGGCTGACGACCGACGAAGGCGTCCAGCCGTCGTCGAGCGATCAGGTCGCCTTCGGCATCAAGACCGATCCGCAGCGCCGCTTCACGACCGAGTTTGAGGTCTATTACCGGACGATGCGGCACCTGTTCGAGCTGAACCCGTTTCTGCCCGACGTGGCCGGGCTGCGCTACCGCGACCTGTTCCGCATCGGCTCGGGCTACGCCTACGGCGCCGAGTTGCTCGTGCAGAAACCGGCCGGTCGGCTGAATGGGCTGGTCGCCTACACCTTCGGCCAGACGCGCCGCCGCTTCCCCAGAGAGGACGGGCAGTACGGCTATTTCTACCCGCCGAAGTTCGACCGAACCAACGATTTACACCTCGTCGCGAACTACGAGTTGGGTCGCCGCTGGACCGCGACCGGCGTCTTCTCCTACGCGACCGGGCAGACCTATACCCAATTGCAGGGCACCTACGATCTGGTCAACCGACCAACCGGGGCGAGCAGTCTGGGCGTCTCTCAGGTCGGCCGACTCAACGCGTCGCGGCTGCCGGTCTATCACCGACTCGACCTCGGTTTCTCCCGCACGAACCGGTTCTTCAGCATCGGCACCTACGAACTGCAACTCCAAGCGATCAACGTGTATTCGCGGCGCAACGTCTGGTTCTACTTGTACGACCGCGACAAGCAGCCCATCGAGCGGCAGACGGTCGGGATGCTGCCGTTCTTGCCCAACGTCTCGTTCACCGTCACGTTTTAGCCATGCGTCGGCTGATTTTTGCCCTGTTGCTGCCGCTGTTGGCGGTCGGATGCACGCTCGAGGACGGGGCGGGCGACTACCGCGAGCAGGTCGTGGTTCAGTCGTTTCTCGTCGCCGGAGACACGCTGCCGGGGGTGCGGCTCTCGACGACGGCGCCGGTCGGCGAGGTCTATGACATCGACCGGCGCGGGATCGAGCGGGCCGACGTGCGGATCGAGTTGCTCAACAGCGACGGCGCCGTCGAGGCGACCCTGCCCTACGTCGGCGGCGTCCACGGCG
>JBBSVG010000558.1:0-2821 GCA_038233775.1 Bacteroidota bacterium
CGGTGTCCGCCCGATCTTCGAACTCCACCTCGCCACGCCGACCGGCGCGACGGTGCTCGACGCGGTCCTGCCCGAGTCGCGCTGAACCGCTCGCACGTTTGCCGGTTGCATCACGTTAAGTGGACCGTCAGCGCTCATTTCGGGGCGCTGACGGTCCATTCTACTTTGTGGGAGGAACCCTCGCCATGCGCAGCAACAAAACCCGGCTCATCATCGGCGCCGTCATCGCGCTGTTTGGCCTCGTCAGCTACTTCTTCTCGACCCAGACCAACCCGGTGACGGGCGAGAAGCAGCACGTCGGCAACCTGACGGCGGAGCAGGAAACGCAGATGGGGCTGCAAGCGGCGCCCGAGATGGTCCAGCAGATGGGCGGCGAGCTGGCCGACCCGGCGTTGCAGGACTACGTCGAGCGCGTCGGTCAGCAAGTCGTCTCGCACTCCGACGCACAGAAGGGACCGTATAAGTTCGATTTCCACCTGCTGGCCGATCCCGAAACGGTCAATGCCTTCGCCCTGCCGGGCGGACAGGTCTTCATCACCACGGCGCTGTTGAGCAAGTTGCAGAACGAGGCGCAACTGGCCGGTGTGCTCGGCCACGAGGTCGGCCATGTCATCGGGCGCCACGGCGCGGAACACATGGCCAAGAGCCGACTCGGCCAGACGATGGTCGGCGCAGTCGCCGTCGGCGCTTCCGACGATCAGGGCCACGGCCGGATGGCCGCGATGGCGGCGGTGTTCGCGACGCAGATGATCGACCTGAAGTACGGTCGCAACGATGAGAACGAGGCCGACAAGTTCGGCGTCCGCTTCATGACCGAGTCGGGCTACGACCCGCAGGAGATGATCGGCGTGATGCAGATCCTCAAAGCGGCCTCGGGCAGCGGCGGGCGGCAGCCGGAGTTCTTCAGCACGCACCCCGATCCCGGCAACCGGATCGAGAGCATTCGGCAGGACATCCAGACCGAGTTTCCGCAGGGACTTCCGGCCGATCTGACGAAGGCTGAAGGCTCGTTCCAGCAGAACGTCGGCAACCGGCTTCAGGTCGCGACGCAGCCGTGAAGCTGATCCTGATTCGCCACGGTCTGGCTGGCGAGTACGATCCGCAACGCTATCCAGACGACCGCCTGCGTCCGCTGACCGACGACGGCCGGACGCTCCACCGCGCCGTCGCCGAGGCCATGAAACGCGCTGGGCTGGCCTTCGACCGACTGATCACCTCGCCGCTCGTTCGGGCCAGACAGACGGCCGAGATCACCGCCGAGGTCTATGGCTTGGGCAAGCCGGAGCAGAGCGACGCGCTCGGCGACGGCTACTCGGTCCGCGCCGTGATCGAGCTGACCCGTCGATTCTCGGCCGACGAAACCGTCGCCCTCGTCGGTCACGAACCAGACCTCAGCAGCCTAACCAGCACGTTGCTCGGTGGCGGGTCGGTCGATTTCCCCAAGAGCGGCGTGCTCGGCCTCGATTTCGACCGCCACCCCGCGCCCGGCGAGGCGACGCTCCTGTTCTTCCTCCGCCCCGAGCACTTTTCCAAGCGAGAGGGGAGAATTTCGGATTGATGATCGCAGATTGATGATGGGGACCGGTCAGCGTCTTTTCATCAATCCGCGATCCTGAATCATCAATCTCTTCAACTGTCGGCGCGAACGCCTTGCGCCGCTTGCGATTCGCGCTTATCTTGTACCCCTGAGAATTGTTCATTCTGGGGGCCGTCGTGCTGCGTCTGATCCTGCCGTTGTTGCTGGCGTTTACCTTCGCGTCGCCCGGATTCCAGCCGGTTGCGGCGGCGCCCGGCGAGACGATGCAGGTCGAGATCTCCGGCGTCGGGGCGCGACCGATCCGGGCCGAGGTGCCGACCACTCGCGTCGGCGCCGTCCGCTACGCCTCGGCGGGTAAGCTGGCCGCCGCGTTCACCTACCGCACCTGGGCCAACACGCCCGCCCGCAAGCTGACGCTGTACCTGCCCGAGCACGAGGTCGTTCTGACCGCCGGCTCGCCGTTCGTGCTGTTGAAACCGCGCACCGGCTCGGCCGCCGCGACCGTGCAGCAGTTGCCGCTGCCGGTCACGGTCGGCGCCGATTCGGCCGATCTGACCGTTCCCGTCGAGGCGTTCGTCGGGCTGCTGAACACGGTTTTCGACGGCTCACTCCGCTACGATGCGGGCGCAAATCGGCTCTCGGCCGCGCTCAGCCGGTTCGACGTGACCGATCTGACAGCCGAGGTTAAGCGCAACGGGACGCTGATTCGGGTCAAGGCCGCCCGACCGCTGAAAGAGTATCAGGGGTGGACGACCGAGGGCGGCTGGGTCTATCTGACGCTCGTCGGCGTCAAGGGCGATCTGGAGCGGTTGCGCCGCTGGACGCCGCCCGCGCCGATCCGTCGGGTTCGGGTCGAGCAGTTCCCCGGCTCGCTGCAACTGGCGTTTCAACTGCCGACGAACCCGCAATCGACCGATTTCTCCCGCGCGACCGACGGCAACGACGTGCTCATCACACTCGTGACGCCAGCCGACGTGCAGTCGATCAGTCTGGACGAGACCCGGCGGCGCGAGGAAGAAGCGCGGCAGCAGCGCGAGCAGGCGCGGTGGAAGCTCGACACGATTGTGCTCGACGCCGGCCACGGCGGCAAAGACCCCGGCGCCATCGGTCCCGGCGGCACCCACGAGGCCGACGTGACGCTCGCCATCGTCCGGCGACTCGGGCCGCTGCTCGAGTCGAAGCTGGGCGTGAAGGTCGTTTACACGAGGCAGGACAACCGGTTCATCGACCTGTACGAGCGCGGACAGATCGGCAACCGGGCCAAAGGCAAGCTGTTCATCTCGA
>JBBSVG010000559.1:0-2820 GCA_038233775.1 Bacteroidota bacterium
AGGAGTTACGCAGTTGAGATGAATGAGTGCCCAAACGAGCGCGAAAACGCCGTTTTCAAGCCTCTCGGCGACTTTCACAATCCGCGTTTTCAGGCTGACAGAACCTATTTTGAGTTGAACTGCGTAACTCCTATCTGAATACCGCTCTATCAGCTCACGGCAAGAGAACGGCGCCGGTCGGCGGTGGCGGCTCCGTTGTGGATTCGACAAGCTCACCACGAACGGAGATTGACTGTCACATGGCAACACCACGGAGCCGCCGTTTCATCAATCCGCGATCATCCATCTGAAATCGCCTTTCCATCGCTCCTCGCTCCTCGTTCATCGCTCATCGCTCCTCGTTCATCGCTTCTTCCACCCTACGGTTTCTCGTTCAGCCATGCCTGCCATGCGGCGAAGCTGGACGGGCGACCGAGGAAGTTCTGCACCAGCGTCGCCGCCGGGGCCGAGCCGCCGGGGGCGAGAATCGCGTCGCGGTAGCGTCGGGCGGGCGCGGGGTCGAGCAGGTTATCGTGATTGAACTGGCTGAACAGGTCTTTGGCGATCACCAGCGACCACATATAGGTGTAATAAATCGCCGAATACCCGTCCAGATGGCCGAACGCCGTCTGCATGTGCGCGCCATCGACGAACGGGAACGGGCTGTAGGCGGTCGAGAGGACGCGAACCAGCGAGTCGCTGTTGGCTTTGGCCGGGGCACGGTCGTAGAGCGAGAGCGACAGCTTGGCGTAGCGCATCTGGTTGCGGACGTTGAGCGCCTTGCCGAACTCACCGGCCCGTTTCATCTGCCGAACGAGGTCGGCCGGGATCGGCTGGTTGGTCTGGTAATGCGTGGCGAACGTCGCCAGCACCTTCGGGTCCCACGTCCACTCCTCCAGCAACTGCGACGGCGCTTCCACAAAGTCCCACTCGAGGCTGATCCCGCCGACGCCGACCCATTGGTGCCGACCCGACAGCAGCGTGTGGACCAAGTGGCCGAACTCGTGGAAGAATGTCCGCACGTCGCTGTGCTCCATCAGCCCCGGATCGCCGGGCTCGCCGCCGGGGAAGTTGCAAACGAGCACTGCTTCCGGGATCTGCCGACCGGCGATCCCTGTCCGCGCCCCGAACTGTGCCGCGTGGTTGTACTTGCCGTCGCGCGGGTGCATGTCGAGATAGAACCGACCGACCGTTTGGCCGTTCTCGATCATCTCGTAGCACTCGACCGACGGGTCCCACACCGGTGCGTCGGGCACCTTCCGGTAGCTCACGCCGAACAGCTTGCTGGTCACGCCGAGCACACCGGCCTTGACCTTGTCGTAGGCGAAGTACGGTCGCGCTTGCTGTGCGTCGAACCCGTAGCTTGAGCGGCGAAGGAGTTCGGCGTAATAGCTCGACTCCCACGCGTTGACGGTCATCGCGTTGGGCTGGTCTTGCCGCTTGCGGGCGAGCAGTTCGCCGTACTCGCGCTGCGCTGCGTCGCCCGAGGCGGCGACGATTTGGTCGATGAAGCTCGATGCGTGCGTTGCCGAGCCGATCATCTTGTCGGCGGTGATGTAGGCGGCCCAACTCGGGTAGCCGAGCAGGTGCGCCAGCTCGTCGCGCCGGGCAATCATCCGGTCGAGCACCGCCATGTTGACCGGATAAGCCCTTGTGTTGTATGCAAAATACATGGCGCGACGCAGACTGTCGTTGGTCGCGTAGGTGAGGACCGGGACAGCGTCGGGGTAGTTGATCGTCAGCGTGATCAGGCCGTCGGCGCCGGGCTGATGGCGGGCGATGAAGTCGGCCGGCAGCCCGACCAGATCGCGGGCGTTGTGGACCGTGACCGTCTTGACGTCGTCGCGAATGTTGCGGCCGAACGCCTGGCCGATCAGCGTCAGCGAATCGCGCAACGCGGTGATTTTCGCCCGAGTCGCGTCGTCCTTGTCCACGCCCGAGAGCCGGTAATCGCGCAGCGTTTTGCGAAGGTAATAGCGCGTCTCGGGGTCGGCTGATGAGGTATCAACCGCCGCCAGCGCGTTGTACACGTCGCGGTTGATCGACAGCGCGGTGCCGAACGCCGAGAGGCGCTGGCTCCCGTCCTCGGCCGCCGACCGCACGCTCGAATCGGGGTGCACCTCGGCAATCACGCCGTCCTGCGACCCGGCCATGTCGAGTTGCCGCAGGATTTCGTCATACGGCGCGAGCGTGTTGGCGACCGTTCGCTTGCCCGTGACGGCGACCAACTGGTCGAGCGCTCGTTTCGCCAACGCGAGCCGGGCGTCGGTCCGGTTCGCCAACTCGGCAGCATCCGGCTGACCGGTCCAGAACGGCGCGTTGTCGTCGGGCAACCCGGCGGCAAGCGACACAGCCGCAGCGGTCGGCGCCGGTTGCGGCTGCGTCCCGGCACAACCAGCAGCCATCAGCGCCACGGCGACGCCGAGCGGGGCAAGGAACGAGCGGAGGAGCATGGGGGGAAATGATGAATGAGGAGCGAGGGAAAGACGATTGCAGATTGCTGATCGCGGATTGATGAATGGAAGAGAAGTGATGAATGATGAGCGCAGAATGATGAAACGACGGCTCGGCGCTGATCCGTTGTCTGTCACCCTGAACGAAGTGAAGGGTCTCACGCTGAGGCCAACCGACCGTCAGGGTTGCCGTGAGATCCTTCGTTGCACTCAGGATGACAATCCATGAGATCAAGCCTCGGAGACCACCACCGCCCGACCGCGTCCACTGCCGTTCCTGCCGTTAGCTGACGGCTGATAGCTGATAGCCGATAGCTTTCTTGCCGTTAGCTGACGGCTGATAGCTGATAGCCGATAGCTTTCTTGCCGTTAGCTGACGGCTGATAGC
>JBBSVG010000560.1:0-2791 GCA_038233775.1 Bacteroidota bacterium
AATACAGCCCGCTGTGGGATGTTCACCCGGTCATGTGGACCCAGGAAGCGATTGACTCGGGCATGCGCGACCGGGTAACGACCGACAAGCGCGAGGTGATCGCGCCGCTGAACATCATCGAACTCTACGCCGATGGCTATCTGGTCGCCGCCGCACCGACCGGGCCGCGCAACGCCTCGCTCGGCGGGTTGAACGCAGCTGGCATCATCGTTAACTGCCCGATCATCTTCGTCAGCGACAAAGCGCGCTGAGGCAGGTGCAGGTCCACAACGGGTCGTCCGAATGCGCTGCGAGGCGCACCGGGCGACCTGTTCTGCGTTCAGGCGAGCGGGGACGGCTCGGGCGGCTCGACCAATCGGCGGGAGCGGACGGCTTGCCGGGCCTGGGCTTCGAGGTGCAGCACGACCTCGCGGGCGATCTTGACGGTTCGCGGCGGGAGCGAGCCGACATCCCAACGGCCCGTTTCCAGCATCTCGCGGACGCAGGTGAGCGCGTCGAGTTCCCGGTCGATCCGGTCGAGGGCAGCACCTTGATCGGGCATGGCGAGGGTGGGAATTGAGAGGGAGAAGGGACCGGTCGCCCGGCGGCGAGCGGAGGCGGGGTGCGTATCTTGTCCGGCGGTTACGGTTGGTGTCTCGGCGCAAAAGGCCTAACAGTCCGGCAGATGCAAATAAAAGCCACGCCGACCCGTTTGTCAAATGACTGCTTGTCCTGAATCCTTTTCTTGTCTCCATGCCGCCTCTCCGAGGAAATCGCCCGAATCGTCCGCTGGCCCAGCCGACCGGCGGACTGGTCTATTCGACCCATCCCGAGCTGGTTGAATCCGAGCCCGATCCATCTCCGGCTGCCCCGGCGAAGAAGCTGCCGATCATTCGGATCGAGATCGACAAGAAACGTCGGCGCGGCAAGACCGTAACGGTCCTCTCCGGCTTCGACCTGCGCGGCGATGCGTTGGACGAGCTGGCGCGGAAGCTCAAGCAGCGCTGCGGCGCCGGTGGCACCGTCGGCGACGACCGGGCGGTCGAGATCCAGGGCGACCACCGGACGACGCTCAAGGCCGCCATCGAGACGCTCGGCTACCGGACCAAGGTCATCGGCTGATCCGGTCCGACGGCGGCGCGGCTTTGGACCGGGCGGCGGCGCGCCGTACCTTTGCGGGCACCCCGACGGTTTCCTCCTCCACAGCCGTGGTGCCGCCCATGTCCCAGTTTTCCCCGGACGAAGTGCTCTCGCCGACTGACCGGTCGGCCAAGATCGTTGGCCTCGGGCTGACCTACGACGACGTGCTGCTGCTCCCGGCGCACTCGACGATTCTGCCGCGAGACGCCGACCTCTCGACCCGACTGACCCGCGAGATTCGGCTCAACCTGCCGCTCGTCTCGGCTGCGATGGACACCGTCACCGAGTTCGACATGGCGATTGCCCTCGCCCGCGCCGGGGGACTCGGGTTTCTGCACAAGAACATGACGATTGCCGCCCAGGCCGAGCAAGTGGACCGGGTCAAGCGGAGCGAGTCGGGGATGATTGTCGATCCGATCACGCTGCCCGAGTCGGCCACGGTCGGCGACGCTCGGGCGCTGATGGCGAAATACTCGATCAGCGGCATTCCTATAGTCGCCACCGGGAGTCGCAACGGGACGGCCGGACGCGGCGAGAAGCTGGTCGGGATTGTGACCAACCGCGACCTCCGCTTCGAGACCGACGCCACCCGGCTGATCACCGAGGTCATGACCCGCGACCGGCTGATCACGGCGCCCGAGGGGACGACACTCGACGAGGCTGAAGTCATCTTGCAGCGGCACAAGATCGAGAAGCTGCTCGTTGTGACCGAGGAAGGGCGGCTGGTCGGGTTGCTGACGTTTAAGGACATCCAGAAGCGCAAGCAGTTTCCGAACGCTTGCAAAGACGAGCGCGGCCGACTCCGCGTCGGCGCCGCCGTCGGCATCGCGGCCGACACGATGGAGCGCGTCGCCGCCCTCGTCGCCGCCGATGTCGATGTGGTCACGGTCGATACCGCCCACGGCCACTCGGAAGGCGTGCTGCGGATGGTTCGGCAGATCAAGACGCGCTTTCCCGAGTTGCAACTGATCGCCGGCAACGTCGCAACCGGTCCGGCAGTCCGGGCGCTGGTCGAGGCGGGCGCCGACGCGGTCAAGGTCGGCGTCGGCCCCGGTTCGATCTGCACGACCCGGATCGTGACCGGCGTCGGCGTGCCGCAGTTGACGGCCGTGATGGACTGCGCCGCCGCCGCCCAAGCGCTCGACGTGCCGATCATCGCCGACGGCGGGATCAAGTACACCGGCGACATCGCCAAAGCGCTGGCCGCTGGCGCCTCGTCGGTGATGATCGGCGGGCTGTTCGCCGGACTCGACGAGTCACCGGGCGAGACGCAGCTCTACGAAGGGCGCCGCTACAAGGTTTATCGCGGGATGGGCTCGCTCGGCGCGATGGCGGAAGGGTCGAAGGACCGCTATTTTCAGGATGTCGAGGACGATCTGAAGAAGCTCGTGCCCGAGGGAATCGAGGGGCGGGTGCCGTATCGCGGCTCGCTGCACGAGATTGTGTACCAGATGGCCGGCGGTCTGCGCGCCGCGATGGGCTACTGCGGCTGCCAGACGGTGGCCGAGTTGCAGGCCGACGCCCGGTTCGTCCAGCAGACCTCCGCTGGGCTGCGCGAGAGCCACCCGCACGATATTTCGATCACCAAAGAAGCGCCGAACTACCACGCCTGATCCACCTGAAACCGCGATTTTATATGTCCCGACTCGACACGCTGCGCCGCTCGTTCGAT
>JBBSVG010000561.1:0-2790 GCA_038233775.1 Bacteroidota bacterium
CGCAACGGCAATCTGCTGGCGATGGCGGCGAGTTGGGCGGAGGTGCTTGGCGCGAGGGCGATCTACGTCGGCGCCGTCGAGGAGGACTCGTCCGGCTACCCCGACTGCCGCGAATCGTTCTATGTCGCCTACGAGGCCGCGATCCGCGAAGGAACAAAACCGGACACCGACCTGCGGATCGTCACGCCGCTGATCCATCTGAAGAAGGCTGAGATCGTCCGACTCGGGCTCGATCTCGCCGCGCCGCTGGAGCGAACGTGGAGTTGCTATCAAGCCGAGGCCGAAGCCTGCGGCGTGTGCGACTCGTGCGCGCTCCGGCTGCGCGGCTTCGCCCAAGCCGGCGTCACCGACCCAATCCCCTACGCCGTTCGGCCGACCTATTGACCGAGAATATGGGCAATGAGCCGCACAGCACAGGCGATTTCGGGCCGGAGCGGTTCGAGATCGGCCGACCGATGCTGCTCGGCGGGTTGCGTCGTCGGCATCCATTCGCGACGGCCGACAGCGGGATCGCGGATCAATGGCGGGAGTTCAGCGAACTGATCGAGTTGCCCGGACAGATCGGGCCGACCCGCTACGGCGTCCTCTGCGGCCACGACGCCGACGGGTTCGAGTACCTCTGCGCGGTGGAAGTCGCGTCACTTGCCGCGTTGCCGACAGGGATCGGCCGAATGCGCGTCCCTGCGCAGCGCTACGCCATTTTCGTGGATCGCAACCCCGACGCGACGACGCGATCCCTCTGGCAGCGGGTGTTCGCCTGGCTCGCCGACAGCGAGTGCGACTCGGCTGAAACGCCTGACTTTGAACGATACGGGCATTCCAATAGCGTGCTCGCTGTTCCGGGAAATGTTGAGGTTTGGCTGGGCATTACCGAGCGAGTGGGCAGTTAAACCAGCACGGAGACACGCGATATCGAATCGCTCGCCATCCGCTGGTGCATCCCCGGCTTCCTCCGCAACGAGTGGCAGCACGGCTTCAAACTGCTGCACTGATCATCCACCGGAGACAGGGTTGTCTCCGGCACTTTCCCTCGACCTTTTGATCCAATGACCGACTCTTTTCACGCCCGGTCGCTTGCCGTCTCGCTGACGGTGACCGATCTTCAGCGGAGCCTGTCGTGGTACCGCGATGTGCTTGGCTTCACCGTCGAGCGGCAGTACGAGCGGGAGGGACGGCTACAGGCGGTCTCGCTCAGCGCCGGTGACGTGCGGATCATGCTCGGTCAGGACGACGGCGCCAAAGGCTGGGATCGGGTCAGGGGCGAGGGTTGCTCGTTTCTGCTGACGACCGACATGAACATCGACGAGGTCGCCGACCGGATCAAGTCGCACGGCGGCACGCTCGACACGGAACCGACCGACACGCCGTGGGGCACCCGCGCCTTCCGCCTCCACGACCCCGACGGGTTCCGCTTGGCGATCTCGTCGGCGCCGCCTGTCGCACCGGCGTCCTGAGTTCAGGGGCGCGCCGTGACGTGATCACGTCAACCGGTGAACGTATCCAGAGAAAACACAAAAGGCAACATGATCTCAGCGATTGATGCGTTGGACCGGTTGCGCGAGGGAAACCGGCGGTTCGTGGCGGACGAGCGGCGAATTGATGCGATGGCGGGCGAGCGGCGGGCGGCGCTGGCGACGAGCCAAGAGCCGTTCGCGATCATTCTCGGCTGCTCGGATTCGCGGGTGCCAGCCGAGATCGTCTTCGATCAAGGGTTGGGCGATCTGTTCGTCATTCGGGTCGCGGGCAACATCGTCGCGCCGTCGCTCGTCGGCAGTGTCGAGTTTGCGGCGGCGCGGTTCGGGACGCGGCTGGTCGTCGTGCTCGGCCACACCCAATGCGGCGCGATCCAGGCGACACTCGACGAGTTGCGCCAACCGGATTCGACCCCGTCGCCGAACCTGCGCGAGATCGTCAACCGGGTCCGGCCGTCGGTCGAGGCGCTGTTCAGGACCGAGTTGCGGCACGACCCGGTGGCGCTCGCCGAGGAAGCCGTCCGGTCGAACGTTCGGGCCTCAGTCAGCCACCTGCGACACGGGTCGCGGCTGCTCGAGCAGCTCATTCGCGACGACGGGTTGCTCGTTGTTGGGGCGGAGTACTCGCTCGAAACCGGCGTCGTCGATTTCTTCGACGGCGTACCGACGGGGTCGGTGGACTGAACTTTGAACGGGCGGCGGCGAATCCGTCGCCCCCGATCCCCTCGCCGCCCGCCTCGGTTGCGCTTCCGGTCGCCCGCCCTTCGTCTTGCCGCCCGCCGGGCAATCGGTCCGCTCGTCGGGCTGATGCTCGCCGTTGGGCTGCCGCGTGCGGCGTTGGCGCAGACGCCGAGTGGGGTCGGTCCGCCGCCGCTGCCGCCGGTCGCGACGCCGACGGGATCGCCCCGAGCGACAGTCGAGCCCGGTGCCATTCAGCTTCCCGATGGTCGGTTTCAGCTTCGGGTGACGCTTGCGCTGGGCGACACGGCCGTTCGGCTGCCGCATGAACTGGTCATCGCCGGGACCGATTCGGTCGCGCTCGACGGCCGGCCGCTCAGCCGGGAGCAGGATTATCGGCTCGATGCGAGGCACGGGACCATCCGGCTCTCGCCCGATATTGCGCTGTTTTTTCGCGGCCCGACGGCTGAACTGGTCGTCACCTACCGCCGCTTCCCGTTCTCGCCCCGCGTCCGCTACGCCCGCCGCACGCTCGCCCCGGCGCCGGTGGCTGGCGACACGACCGGCGTCCGACTGGTCGAACTGGTCACGCCCGGCGAGGCGGCGGGGTTCGACGAATCGCGCTTGCAGCGGAGCGGCC
>JBBSVG010000562.1:0-2779 GCA_038233775.1 Bacteroidota bacterium
CGGCGCTTGCGTCCGCCGCCGGGCCGCGTATCTTGCCGGAAGACCGCCCTTTCGCTACGGAGACGACCGATGGTGCCGCTGATCCCCGCCCTCGAAGCCGACGACGCGCAGATGACCGAATCGGATCTGCTCTACACGGTCGCCTATTATCTGACCGGCGATCCCGAGCACGCCGTCGCCGTCGTCACCCGTGCGCTCGAGCCGACGGCGGGCACGGTCGCCGCTGTTCCGCTCCGGCAGTTGTTGTCGCTCTTGCCCGAGGCGGCGCTGCCCGACGATCCGCTCCCGGCGGTGGACCGGCTGCTGCTCGTTCTGCACGACATCGCCGGGCTCGGTTACAGCGAGTTGGCCGGGTTGCTGGAGCGGCCGACAGCCGAGTTGGCCGAGTGGCTGTTCGACGCCCGCGACCGCTACCACCGCTTCCACGGCGCCCCGCTCGGTCGCGCCGCCTGATCCGCACCGCTTCGCCGTTGACATGGACCGGGACGAGACCTATCTTGTCCCGCGCTTCGCTGTGCCCGCCGACCGTCGGCGATGCCCGATTCCGCAACCGATTTCGCCTCTTCCTGTGACCGTTTCGACCTCTCTGCCGGAAACCGCACTCGGTCGGGTTCGCGCCCGCTCCGGCGCCGACGCCCGGTTCGTCCATCTCTCGCTCGACCCAACCCCGACGGGTTGGCTGGCGCGAACGGACCGGCCGGACCTCGTCGGGCCGCTGCGCGAGGCGTTCGAGGCGCTGCCGCCGGACGACAACGCGGGCGAATTGTCGGTTGAGCTGCTCCCGTCGGCTGGACAGACGGCTGAACAGGTCGTCTGCATCGTCGGCGCCCTGCCGGTGCGCGGCGAACCGGCCGAGCGGGCCGAGCAAGTGACCGAAATGTTGCTCGGCGAGCAGGCCGATCTGCTCTACACCGACGAACCGAGTGGCTGGCACCGGGTCCGCCAATCGCTCGACGGCTATTTGGGCTGGGTCTCCCCCGGCGGCGTCGCGGCACTGCCTCAACTCGACGCGACGGCGTGGGCAACCGCGACGACGCTCCGGCTCGAACCGGCGTCGCTGGTCGATCCCGCCACCCGAGAGGTCATTCGGCGCGGTCCGGCCGGGTCGCGGCTGCCGACGGACACGTTGCTGACGCTGCCCGACGGCGTCACGGTTCGGGTCGAGCCCGGCTCCGGTCCGTCGCTCTCGGTTCGCGACGATCTGCCGCTCGGCGAGCGGATCGTCGAAGCAGCGCGCGGCTATTTCGGGACGCCGTACCGCTGGGGCGGGCGCTCGCCGCTGGGGATCGATTGCAGCGGGCTGACGCAGATGGCGTATCGGCTCTGCGGGGTCGAGATTCCGCGAGACGCGAGTCTGCAAGTCTTACAGGGCAGCGATCTCGGGACCGATCCGGCCGCGTTCCAACCCGGCGATCTGCTCTTTTACACCCGACAACCTGACGAGCCGAGCCGAAAAATCACCCATGTCAGCATCTGGACTGGTCGGGCAAGCGACGTGATTCACGCCTCGTCGTGGGTCCGAATCAACAGTGCCGACGAACGAAGTCCGGCGTTTAGCAGGCGACTCCACGACACGTTCGTCGGGGCTCGTCGGCTGATTCCGGCGGCGGCGCAGATGGCTTAGGCGCAGCAAACGGACTCACCACGGGCGGCCCCGAGAGGCAGCGCCGCCCGCATTCTGCAAGGGGGCGCGCGATGACGGGGAAGGTGCTCGTGCTGAACCAAAACTACGAGCCGATGACCATCTGCACGGTCGAGAAGGCCGTCGCGTTGATGTACCTCGGCAAGGCTGAACTCATCCAGGATCTGCCGGACCGGCTGCTGCGCTCGGTCTCGGCGCGACTGCCGTTTCCGTCCATCGTTCGGCTTTCGGCCTTCGTTCGCGTCCCGTTTCGCCGGATCGTGTTGTCGCGCAAAAACGTCCTGCGCCGCGACAACCACCGCTGCCTCTACTGCGGCCGGGCCGACGAGCCGCTGACCATCGACCACGTCCACCCGAGAAGCCGGGGCGGCCCGGACACGTGGGAAAATCTGGTCGCTGCCTGCACCCGCTGCAACAACCGCAAAGGCGACCGGACGCCGGAGGAAGCCGGGATGACGCTGCTCCGTCGGCCGTATCGACCGAGCCACGTCGCCTTCATCCGCCAACACGCTGGGGTGCTCGACGAAGGGTGGAAGCCGTATCTCTATGTCTGATTGTCACTTGACCGCGACCCATTCATGACCGACCAGCCGAAAGCCGCCGCCCGGAGTCGGGCACCCAAAACCTCGACCCGACGAAACGCGCCCGATACGGTCCAGACGCTCTCCATCGATGTCGGCGGCTCGCACGTCAAAGCGACGGTGCTCGATCCGACCGGCGCGATGACCGCCGACCGGGTCCGCGTTCCGACGCCGAAGCCGTGTCCGCCCGACGTGCTGCTCGATCTGATCGAGGCGCTGGTGGCGCCGCTGCCCGAGTCGAGCCGCGTCTCGGTCGGCTTCCCCGGCGTCGTCCGCTCGGGCCGCATCCTGACGGCGCCGAATCTGGGCAACGAGCTGTGGCACGGCTTCGAACTGGCCGACGCAATCGAGGCGCGGTTGGGCAAACCGACCCGCGTGCTCAACGACGGCGAGATGCAGGGGTTGGGCGTTATTTCGGGCGTCGGACTGGAGATCGTCATCACGCTCGGCACCGGGATGGGCTTCGCGGTTTTCTTGAACGGGGCGCTGGCGCCGAAGTTTGAACTGTCGCAGCACCCGTTCCGCAAGGGCGACACCTACGACGAGCAAATCGGCC